>JAKLPX010000210.1 GCA_022013635.1 Candidatus Delongbacteria bacterium | reverse complement strand
GGCTTGGTTTTGCAATAAAGGAAAATTAAAATGATAGTTGAGCAATTAGAAGATAATTTTGAGAACATACCTTTTGAAGAACAGGCAAAATACGGTCCGATAAATTCATTTTTTCTAACCGTAACGATGCTTATCAGAACTCCGGGCGGATTCTTTAATCAATTGCACATAAACAAAGGCGTCAAAATGCCGCTTTTATTCCTGCTGATCATACTTGCATTCAGCAACACAATAAACTATATCTACATATCTTCAAACATAATTGACTCTCCGTCAAAACAGATAATTACAGCAATGGAAAGCGATCCCGAATTAAAACCTCAGGCTGATAATTTAAGAAGTCTCTTTTCGAAAGAATCTAAAGCAACCGATATTCTTTTCAGCATAATTTCTAACTTTATATTAATCTATTTAGTCGCGCTTTATTGGCATTTAATACTTAAATCACTGCAAATAGCCTTAAACGGTTTCGAGGCTACGCTGAGAGTTTTCTGCTATTCGTCCGTAGTTCTCCTGACTTCATTTATCCCGCTAAGCACGCCATTCCTTAATTTCGCAATTTATATTTGGTGGTCGTTTCTGATGTTTATCGGAATATCAGAAGCTCATGAAGTTTCTAAAAAATTAGCTTTAAGAGGAATGACTATCTCTCTTTTCGCTACGATGATCCCATTCATTTTTTTTGTACTGTTGATTTTTTAGACTTAAAAAAACCGAATACCGTTCTTAACAATTCCTCTCTCGAAAGCATCCAGTAAGCCGATAAATTGACGATAAGCGATATAAATAATAATACGATTGAATTATAAACCGCCGTATTTACCTTTAAATTTATAAAAGGTAATATTTTTCCCCTGGTAAAAATCGGATAAACCAAAGTTAAAACATCGTAATCACCTGAAAATCTGTCGTTACCAGACGCAACGGTTCTATGAACTTCCATATTGCCGTATTTTGACATGTTTTCCCTTCGGAATTCAGCCATCTCCTTATCAAGAAGTCTGGATTTTGTATTTTTATATTCTTCCTTTCCTTCTTCCGAAACACTATTTTCGGACCATACATGCTCATTAATCATTTGTTGCAGTTTGTCTTTCGCGCTATGATACCTGTTGTATGAATCTTGCATCACAATAAGCCCTTCGTAGGCCCATCTTGACGGCATGATCTGACATACTTCGGGAATCGGCGAGTTTTCGTAGATGGTCAGCGACGAATTTAGTTCTTTATACTGAATTAATGCGCCTCCGAAAATGATCTGAGGAATTAAAATCAAAGGCACAATATTCTGTACGGCTTTTACGGTTAACCCGGGAATTGATGAAATAAAGAATCCAAGTGAAATTCCGGTTATTGAAACCATGGTCATCAAAGCAAAATAATGGAAATGAAGTTCTTTGATCTCAAGAAAAGCGAAACTTACGATTATATAGAAAATATTCTGAATAGAAGCGAATATTAATTGAGTAATAAATTTTGATAAATAGTACCGGAAATAATTTATATTAAGCATTTTCTCCCTTCTTATCACTTCGACATCCTTGATAATTTCATCCGAGCTGTTCGACATCGCAAGAAACATTCCGATTATTACAGTCAGAAAAATGTAAACCGGCAAATGTATGTTGTTGTATAAAGTATATTCGTTTACAGGAATATATCTAAGGATAAATCCGACTATCGCCGCCAGTAGCGGAGCCTCAATAAATGTAATCAGCAGATTTGATTTATCTCTTGATTTATTATGAAAATTCCGCTTAAATAGTGTCGCGAACTGTTTTAATTTGCCTTCAAGATCGTAGTTTTTTGAAGGAACATCGTTTACCAGATCTTTAGGCGGTATCTTTACCGGTCTTAAGCTTTTGATATATTCCGAAAATTTTCCTTTCCAGAACTCCGGCGAGAATTTTCTTTCTGGCAAAATTGTTCCGTCAATATCTCTTAAAGGCTCTTCGAGAGTATCAAGAAGAATATCGGGATCGTTCTTCCCGTAATTCTCGTTTATAACATCAGAGTCGTAACGATTGAATTGCTTAAAGTACTGCAAAGCGTTATAAGCGCTACCGCAAAATGCTAATTTCCCGCCGTGATCAAGAACGATTGTCTTATTGAATTTATTATATATTTTATAACTCGGCTGATGGATGACTGTAAATATAATCTTACCTTTGACGGCAAGCCGTTTCAGTATTTCCACAACTTTTTCCGAATCTTTCGACGACAGACCGGATGTAGGTTCGTCGAAAAAGAACATATTCGAATCGGATAATAATTCAAGACCGATATTCAGCCTTTTTCTTTCTCCTCCGCTTAATATTTTCTCAGACTCCGTGCCGACTTTCATGTTTTTTTTTGAATAAAGTCCGATCTCTTTTATGACGCTCTTTACTCTTTCGTTAATACTCTTTTCATTTAATTTCGGAAACCTCAGTTTCGCGTTGAAATATAAATTTTCATATACAGTCAGGTTCTCGAAAAGAACATCGTCCTGCGGAACAAAACTTATGAACCTCTTGATTTTTTGGTAATATTCAAAAAAATTGAAATTGTCAGCGTAAACATTGCCTTTTTGCGGCGCTATCATTCCGCAAAGAATTTTTAACAGAGTTGATTTCCCGGACCCGCTGGGACCCATTATACAAACCAAATCTCCGTGATCAATCTCAAAACTTACATTGTCAAGGGCTTTTGTTTTATCTCTGAACGAATATTCCAGATTTTCTGCCCTGTAAGTGATATACCTGAAATAGGTCTTTTCAAACATTCCGTCTTCAAGATTGAATTTCAGGACATTGCCCTGAATATAGATTATATCGCCGGTTAAAAGCTGAAACCATTTTTCTTTCTTTACGCTCCAGCCGAAAAAACCTGTTTGTTTATTGATCTGAGAATCGGAATTGTTCCTTATTATCCAGACAGGATGGTAGCATGTCCCTGTATTTAAATAATACTTACCATCTTTTAAAATTATTTTACCTTCCCATTTATGCTCGGATTTATCGCTGATATAAATATCTGATCCTGCGAAGTTTGAAAGCAGATATTCATTTTTTCCTCTCTCCAGCTTAATATATTCATTACCGAAAAACTCCTGATATATTACTTTTCTGAGATTTACGAAACTTTCATTTACTTTTACGAAATCATTCACATTTACGAAAGCATCGCCGTCATAGTGGTCCTTATCGTTTACTGTGATTATTGTATTACGATCCAACGGCGTTATTATGATTTTACATCCTCTGAAAAGAACTCTCGCTATGCTGTAATTTTTTTTATTTTTATCAAGAATTATCTCGTCAGGCAGGTCGTTGATGAAGAATTCCTTATCGGGGTAAAGATTGTATTTAATCTTCAGATATAATTTCACATCTTCGGATTCAATGAAATAATCGTTGACTTTGATATTACTGCCGTACGGCATATTGAAAGCAGTCATCGGTTGCAGATTGAAATTTCCGATAGAAATTGTCGAAGAATGGTCAAGTTTTATCATGAAATAACATTTTTCGACATTTAAAAGAATGCCCTTTAAACCTTCATAAGGCAGATAGAAATCGGAATTGTCTTTCTCGTCGCTTATGTATATGAATTTTATTTTTGATTCAGGATATTTCGTCCTTGGTATGAAATTTGCCGAATAAATCTCTTTCGCTGTCATATAATCGTTTTTTTCTACGCCGAGTATATCGGCAATTTTCTCTCCTGTTTCGGATTTTAATCTTTCGATATTCTGCAAATTTAAGAATTCGAATATTTTAAATAGCATGAATAATTTTTCGCCGTAAGAAATATTATCATAGTTCGACTGCTCGAAAACTTCAAATGAGATATTCTGACTGATGTAATCCTGAAATCTGTCGAAAAGATAGAAAGCTATGCTGTCGGGATAATTCATCCAGTAAAATTCCAGCACATAGGCGTGTTCCAACTCGGTAACTTCATTATCCAATAAAGCCACAGCCGCAAATAATTTCGTAAAAAATATCAATTTGGAATCTTCAATGTTCCTGATTGTTTCAATATCGGGTTTTAATCCCTTTTCCTTATAATCCAGATATTTTTGTGCATAAACCGATAACGGCATTGGATTTTCCTTTATTTTTCTTATCGTACTTTTTGAAGTAATCCTATCATTTCGACATGAAAAGTATGAGGAAACATGTCAACAGGCTGAACTTTCAAAAGTTTATACCTTCCTTCCTCGAGCATCTGAACATCCCGTCCGAAAGTTGAAGGATTGCATGAAACATAAACGATTTTCGGCACACCTGAATCTATCAGTGCCTGAACTACTTTCGGGTGCATACCGTCTCTCGGCGGATCTGTTATAATCAGATCGAATTTCTCTTTGAATAATTCTCCGTCCTTTGCCAACTTCATCATATCGCCTGAAAAGAATTCGCAGTTTGATATATTATTCAACTCCGCATTCTTCCTCGCGTTGTCAACAGCGTTCTCGACCAGCTCAAAACCGACCACTTTTTTTACTTTTGAGCTTATATAAAGCGAGATCGTTCCAACTCCGCAGTAAAGGTCAAGCACTGTTTCGCTGCCTTTGAAATCTGCAAATTCAATTATTTTATCATACAAATGCGGTGTTTGTTCGGGATTGACCTGAAAGAAAGTGTTGCAGCTTAATTCGAACCTGAGATTACCGATCGTATCTATAACGGTCTCTTTTCCTCTTATGAGAATACTATCTTCGCCAAAGGCGGTTGAGGCTAGCCCCGAATTTATCGTGTTCACGAACGATTCGATCTGCGGAAAATCCGCGCATATCCCGTCCGCGATCTTCTTTATATCGTCGAATTTTTTAGCCTTGGTTATAAGATTGATCATGATCCCGTCTGAGTTTGTTTTTCTGATGATCAGATACCTCAGAAATCCGGTATGCTGAACTACATCGTAAGGTTCAAGCCCTGAAGCTTTCAGCTTGACTCTGAGTGCGTGATAAACACGGTTCATCAGATCGGGCTGG
>JAKLPX010000209.1 GCA_022013635.1 Candidatus Delongbacteria bacterium | reverse complement strand
GAAGTTTCATGCTCGGTCCACTGCTTTTTCATTTTCTTGAACTCTTCTTCCTTTTCCCTCAATCTGTCGTCATTGAGGCGGGTTCTTTCAGAATCAAGATCCTTCTTTACCTGATCAAGCTGAGCTATCTTCTTTTCATAATCCGTGATACGGGCCTCACTGGTAGATTCATACCTTGAAATCTTGTTATTCAACTCGATCAGTTTATTATTTAGTTCTTTAGTTCTGCTATTCAGGTTTTCAATCTCATTATCTTTCTTTGCCGACTGCTTTTCAGCCTCCTGAATATTTCTTTCCATGCCTGACTTCTCGGTTTGCAGTCTGGTCAAGTTATTGTTGAGTTCTTCAAGACTGGCTTTTAGTTCGGATAATTTTGCATCAAGCGATCTGTATTCTTCATAAGCATCATAGCTTAGGCTTCTGATGGAAGACCATGAAAATATCCTCTGCCAGAGGCTTATTTCTTTTATTTTTGAAAAGAAGAGTGACAATTTTTCCATAATTTATAGTACCTCTTTAATAAATAACTGTTATATAATTTCCATTTCCTGTACTCTTCAAATATATTCCTTCCTACATGTTAAATCAAGGATTTTATCTTATTCATTCTGATACCTCCTGATTTTATTTTCACAAATGTAATATAATAACTGCACTACGCCAAATAGTGTCGTATCGGTAAAAAGGTGAATATATTTTAAATGATTTTCTTCCGGGCAGAAATTTGTGGAGAATTTATTCTTTCCCTGGTTTCCATTTCCCGCATAAAATAAATATTCCGTATCTCATCAAGCTTTTCGACAGAGCTACTTTCGAATGTAAAGTCATTTTGAAGTTCTATAAACAGCTCTTCCCTGCCGAATTTTATAAAATTTGCTAAACTTTCGTCTTTTTGGTAAAATCTTAATATCTGTAAAATTCTAAGCCCGTCTATTTTCTCGTGACAGGCACGGATGAACAGCTTTTCCGTCTTGAAATTTTTCCTCAGCGGTTCCCAAATATTCTCTCCTAATGAATTCCCGATAAAATCGTCTATCGGGGTTTCACAATCCTGCAAGAACAGCTTCGGGAAAAGTTCATAAGTCTCTCCGATCCTCCTAAAAGTTTCAATATCATAGAACGGATAACTGTCCCAGTCCCCTTTTTGACCTTTGATAACCGCAGGACCGGTTCCGAACGGAACCCTGTCGGATTCTCTCGACGAAGGATATACCGCCTGGTCATTAAAGATCAAAATATCTCCGGCTTTTTTCATCCTGTTGACAAAGTAAAAATCCTCGCCGGCTTCTTTCGGAGTGATCCCGTTAATTTTCCTGTATCCCTTCATTCTGAAAGATATTGCCGATCCGAGAGCCGAAAAAGCATAAGGCGAATTTATCTTTAACAGATTGATCAGATAATAACGCATATAAAGTTCATATCTTAAAATAGCCCTGTCATTCGATTCGTTCCCTGTCAATTTATGATAATATGAATTTGCGAGCAGAAGCGCCTGTTTATTTTTTATAAACTGTTTCCTGACCGAAGCAATGTATGAAGGTTCTATTCCTGTATCCGCATCCAGGCTGATAATCAAATCATCTTCATCAGCGGCCTTATTAATTGCTTCAAAAAGTTCTTTCCGCGCAAACCCGACCCCCTTTGCCTTTCCTTTCCATCCATGACCTTTCGATGACTTATCAATCAGTGTGATATTCATATTATCTATGTTTTTCAAATACTCTAAAGTTTCGGAATTATTTTCGCATTGTCCTCTTTTTTCGGAATCATTCCACCATATATCAGGATTATTCACACAAACAAAAATTGCGAAGTCATTATAAGCCTGAGCCATGAGGTCTTCCATAAGTACGGGAAGGTAATCAAGCTCATCAAGCGCGGGTATTGCGATAAATATCTTCATAATTTTTATCAGGGAAAGTATTGCGAAGCCGAGAGTTTTTTTTTACAAGAGTTTCTTAAATCTCGGCCGTTTGGGAGTGATGTCTCCCAGTCTTTCCTTTTTCTTTACTTCAAAGTCGGAGAAATTCCCTTCAAAGAAAACCGCTTCACCGTCATCCTCGAAGGATAATATATGAGTAGCGAGTCTGTCAATGAACCATCTGTCGTGGGAAATAACAAGAACGCATCCGGCAAAATTCTCGATGGCTTCCTCAAGCGCCCTTAATGTATTTACATCTATATCGTTTGTCGGCTCATCTAATAAAATTACATTGCCGCCTTCCTTTAAAGTGATAGCCAAATGTAGCCTGTTCCTTTCTCCGCCCGAAATCATGTGAATTTTCTTCTGCTGATCCGAACCTGAAAAATTGAATCTCGCTAAATATGCTCTTGAATTAATTTCATTTGCGCCGATCTTTAAAATTTCATCGCCTTTGCTGACGACTTCGTAAATGGTTTTTTCCGGAATGAGATCTTTATGAGACTGGTCAACATAAGCTAACTTAACCGTTTCACCTATAGTGATTTTCCCTTCATCGGGCTTTTCTTCTCCCATTATCATTCTGAAAAGCGTTGATTTTCCGACTCCGTTAGGCCCGATTATACCTACAATGGCATTTCTAGGTATCTTCAGATTCATATTGTCAATTAATTCTCTGTCCCCGAAACCTTTTATAAGGTTTTCGATCTCAATTCCCACCTCTCGCAATCGGGATCCCGGCGGGATAACAAGTTCACGCGT
>JAKLPX010000208.1 GCA_022013635.1 Candidatus Delongbacteria bacterium | reverse complement strand
GGTAACACTTGCGGTAGTTTTTTTAAGCTTTGGGCAGGAAATTGAAGTTACTCAGTCAAATCCTTTCAAAAACTCATTAGGCATCAGATTTTCAAACATTACCGGCTACGGTCTCAGCTTTTCAAGGCAGATTTTTGATAATTATACTTTTAAAGCCGGCGGTATCGTATTTTACGATGAGTATATCAAGGGTAATAATGACAGTATAATTCAGGACACAAAAAACATTATATACGATTATGGCTTTGAGCTGCAAAGAAATTTCTTCAAATCCGGGAATACCAGGGTTTACATGCTTGGCGGCATATATTTTGCCAATGAACAGAATAAGGACGAATGGAACGGTGTCGCATCCACAGATCAGTATGAAGATATAATTGCCGGCGGAGTAGGCATTGGAGTCGAATTTACCTTTAAAAGTAGGTTTGGATTGAATATTGATTTTGGTTATAAATTTGAAAACTCCGAAGGTGAAGAAGAAGGTATCCCGGTTACAAAAAACAATACTCAGCTTGGTTTGGGAATCGGTCTTTCTTACCTTTATTAACATAATAACTCGGATCGTTTAATGATTAACTATAAGAAATATTACATATTGATCTTGTCTTTATCCTTTTTGGGGCTTATTCTCGGTCAGACTGATAAAAACGCTCAGTTTGACAATCATTTAGGCGTAAAAGCTTCAAATATCTCAGGCTACGGAATTTATTACAGCAAGAATATTTCCGAATCTTACAGATTACAGGCAATGGGTATAATATATTATTATGAGTGGAATAAAAACGAAGAGTCTGAAACTATTTTCAATTATGATTTAGGACTTGAGATTCAAAAAGATCTTTATAATGGCGAAAATTCCAGAACTTATCTTCTTTTCGGAGGATATTATTATTTTGACGATGCTACGGATATATACGATAACAAAACAAATACTGTCAATAACTCTTTCAACATAGGCACCGGAATTGGTTTTGAATTCGAATACAAAAGAGTAGTGTATAATTTTGACATCGGATACAAATTCTTTGAAGATGATATAGATACTTTTACAAACGGTGATTTTTCATATAACGAACTAAAAAGAGTTACAAAAATAGGCGCAGGTATAGGTATCGGATTTATGTTCTGAATCCTGATTGTTAAATTATTATTCTGCAGTATTTAATTTAAATAGTTTTATTTCCGGATCGGCTTTTCCGTCTTCAGTATAATTCTGTTCTATCGGCGTAGCCGCTATCAAGTAATTTCCTTTAGCTCTTATTTTTAGTCCGGCAAGTTCAGGCACAATAATCCTTTTTATAAAGTGACCATCCTTATCGAATATGTCGAACTCCTGCCCGTCTTCATTAAACAGACTTTCGTCAATACTTACCCAAAGATTGTAACTGCCATCAATGAACATTTGAGTTATCACACTTTGAAGGTTGGACACTTCTTTGAACTCAAACATTCCTCCCGTTCTTTTGGTGAATTTATCTAATGCATCCTGAATTCCTTCCATATCTTCTTTGGATCTGCGGATTGGAGCATATTTCTTTCTTATTTCTCTTTTTTTCATCCCGTTATATTCAAATTGATGAATTGTATAGACTGTTTTTGAATTATCCGCGATGAATATATCATCCCTTGAAATTCCCGAAATTATTCCCTGATTGTCCGGATCGATCTTTTTAATATCGAAAGGATTTAAATAACCGAATATTTTATCCTTTACATCAAATTCTTCTGTGCCGTTATATAGACTGAAACCCATTTTGAAATCACCGGTTCCGTACTGACCTTCATATACTTCGCAGCCGAATAACGGTCCATTTTCAGTCATATAAAAATTCTTTGCGCTTAGGTTTCTGCCGGAAATATTGAAGAACTTAATAAAATTACCGTCTGTATCGAAAATAGTCAATCTGCCTGAACCGTCAAAAACATAGACCTTATTTTCAGAGTCTATCACGCTGATATCAATCGGGTTTCTCGGAAACTCACCCGGACCTTGTCCTTTTCCTCCCCAGTCTTTTATGAATTTACCGGCACCATCAAATTTCAATATCAAAGACTTTTTATTGTCAACCACATACAGGTTGCTGTTTTTATCTACATCTGAGTTCAGATCGGCTCTGTCTCCGGGAAAGTTCAGAACAAAAGAGGAATCATTATCTATGTTCTTTATTGTGTAAATTTCATTAATACTATACTTGAAATCTTTATCAGTTCCTTGTTTAGCGTTTTCAACTATTTTTATCCCATCCTGCACAAATTCAGTATAAGGCATCTTTTCAGAGCATGAAGAAAGAATTAGAATCAGGCTGATCATTGAAGAAAGAATGTTAATTGTTTTCATTTAATTTCCTTTTTTGTCGGTTCTTATTATACATCTTTTACTTCAACTCATCGAGCATTTTTTTATAATCTTTATTCTCGGAATTTATGCTTATCGCTTTAGAGACGGCTTCCTTTGCAAGAGTCTTTTCTCCCTTTATCTTATAGATCATAGCAAGTCTCCAATAGGCGGCGTCCGGTTGAGGTAATGTCGTATCCGGTTTATTCTGAAGATATATATTCAGGCATTCAATACCTCTATCAAGATATTTATTTGAAAAAACAGCATTTCTGCCTATCTGATAAAGTGATTCCAATGAATTCGGGTCAATTTTAAGCGCAGATTCAAATGATTCGTAGGCTTTATCAAATTCTTTTGTCTGCTGATAAGTTATTCCTTTCAGGTAGTAAACATGAGTATTTAATGAGTCTGACCTGATGATCTTATCATATTCGGTCAGTGCTTTGTTATATTCTTTTTCCTGACTGTAGAATTGAGCTTTGATCTCGTGACCTTTAACAGGAGACAGCTTGAATATCTCTTCTGCCTGTTTCCAGGCTTCGTCCTTATCGCCTCCTCCGATTGCAGGCGCATTGAAATAATATGAGGCAAGATAATACCGCGCCTCAATATTTTTTGGATCTTTCTTGATACTTAGTTTCAGGTTACTCTTTGCTTTTGATGAATAAATTCCCTTTGTAAAGAAATTTACATTTCCGATCTCATTCGTATATGATACGCCGAGCATGAAGTAAAGATCTGAATTTTCTTCATCTTTTTCCAACGCTTTTTGAAACCACTCGATTGCATTTTCAAAATCGTTGTTTTTGAAAAATATCCTTGCCTTAGAGGCTTCAGGCGAATCTTTTGCGATCAGGGAAACTGACATTATCCATAAGATGATCAGCGTTAGCAATTTGTGTTTCATTTTTGACTCCTTTTTTTTGTTTTTAGCAAAGAACTTTAAAATCTAAAGTAATTTAATATATTTTAAAGTGATTGTCAAGTATTTTGTTTGAATTGATAAAATATTTTCTTAACTTTAGCAGTTGTTTTATAAATTTAAAATTAAAGGTTGAAAATGGAAGACAGAACAATTTATTCAAATCCGCTTATCGAAAGGTATTCTTCAAAAGAAATGAGCTATATATTCAGTCCGGAAAACAAATTCAGGACATGGAGAAAATTATGGATTACTCTTGCGGAATGTGAAAAAGAATTGGGATTGAATATAACTCAGGAACAGATTGACGAGTTAAAGAAATTTGAAACTGACATAAATTATGAAGAAGCCGAAAAAAAAGAGAAGATTGTCCGCCACGATGTAATGAGCCATGTTTACGCATACGGACTTCAGTGCCCAAACGCGAAGGGAATAATTCATTTAGGCGCAACATCCGCTTTCGTAGGTGATAATACAGACCTTATCCAGATGAAACAGGGACTGAATGAGCTAAGAAGAAAATTGGTCGCGCTTATTAAAAAAATGAAGGATTTTGCAATAAAGGAAAAAGACCGACCGACTTTAGGATTCACACATTTTCAGGCGGCTCAATTGACAACCGTCGGAAAAAGAACATGTTTGTGGATGAACGAATTCGTTCTTGATCTCGAAGAAATAAATTTTTGCTTAAGTACTTTAAAATTCCGCGGCGTCAAAGGCTCTACGGGCACTCAGGCATCATACATGAAATTGTTCGATGATGACGCAGACAAAGTTAAAACATTAGACGAAATGGTAACGGAAAGAATGGGCTTTGACAAAAAATTTATCATAACCGGACAAACTTATACAAGAAAGGTGGATTCAAGAATAATGTCGTCTTTATCCGCACTTGCTCAGTCCGCTCATAAAACTACAAACGATATCAGGCTGTTACAGAATTTAAAAGAGATAGAAGAACCTTTCGAAAAAAATCAGGTAGGTTCGTCTGCAATGGCATATAAAAGAAATCCGATGAGGTCTGAAAGAGTGTCTTCACTGTCAAAATATGTTATATCTTTATCAGCTTCGACAGCCATGATTTCTTCAACTCAGTGGTTTGAAAGAACCCTTGATGACAGTGCCAATAAAAGATTAGCTGTGCCTGAGGCTTTTTTAGCAACTGATGCAATATTGATCATATTGAATAATATATTTGACGGACTTGTCGTTTATCCGAAGCAGATAGAAAAAAGAATTATATCCGAAATCCCCTTTATGGCAACGGAGAATATTATTATGAATGCTGTTAAAAAAGGCGGGGACAGACAGGAGCTTCACGAAAGAATCAGGGAACTTTCCATGACAGCCGGTAAAAATGTAAAGGAGTTGGGATTGGAAAACAATCTTTTGGAATTGATAGCCGCAGATGAAACTTTCAATCTCACCGCTAATGAATTAAATAATATGACCGATCCGAAACTTTATATCGGAAGAGCACCAGGTCAGGTAATCGAATTCATAAAAGAAGTAGTTGATCCGATAATCGAAAAATATTATCTCGGAGACATTTCTTTGGAACTTAAAATATAGCTAATATATATACCGTTTGTTTTGTTGTTGATACAAGTGATGAAATAACAGCGAGTTGAAAATAATATCGCTCTGCGTATTACATATAAATGGATTTAGCTACCGATAATAACAACTTTTCCGGCAAATTATTTAATTTTTTATTTGTTACTAAACACAAGATTTGCTAAATTGGAAGTTTATGATAAAATACAACAGGTTGTGTTGAAATGTCATTCAAACAACTATATATTGTGTTTTTCGCGGAAATATGTATCAGCAACCTACGGAGCAAAAATGGCATTCGTTCATCTTCATAATCACTCGCATTATTCTACTTTAGACGGATTATCAAAACCCAAAGATATGATAAAAAGAGCAAAAGAATTAGGGCAGAAAGCTATGGCAATCACTGATCACGGCAATTTGATGGGCGCCCTAGATTTTTATCAGGAAGCCTTAAAGAATGGAATTAAACCTATTATCGGAAGCGAGTTTTATCTGGTTTATGACAGAAAAATTAAGGAAAAAGGCGAAAAAAAGTTTCATCTTGTGCTATTGGCAAAAAATGAAACGGGTTATAAAAACCTGATATATCTTTCCACGGAGTC
>JAKLPX010000207.1 GCA_022013635.1 Candidatus Delongbacteria bacterium | reverse complement strand
TAATCTCTTTTTCTTTTTTAGTAATTTCATCAACCTGTTGTTTGATATTGTTCTCTTTATCTTTTATATGTAATTGCTCTTTGAAAATTTCGTTTTCTTTTTTTCTCATCTCTTCTTCGAATTTATCTTTTTCT
Organism: Candidatus Delongbacteria bacterium; assembly: GCA_022013635.1. Taxonomy (GTDB): domain Bacteria; phylum UBA4055; class UBA4055; order UBA4055; family UBA4055; genus JAKLPX01. The sequence goes on along the minus strand of JAKLPX010000207.1, from coordinate 5,333 downwards.
TTCGAGATTTGATCTTTTATCTTGATTTCCTCTTTTAAAAAATTAGCCTGAGAATCTTTTAAAATCATTTCGGCTTCTTTTCTCGCTTCTGATCTGATTTGTTCGGCATGGGATTTTGCCCTTCCGATTTTACTTTCCGTTCGCCATTTAAAAAATAACAGACCGAGAAAAAATGCTATCGGTATCAATATCGGGTAAATGTAGTTAGTCATCGCTATACTCCTTGTATAATTTATATTAAACAGACTTTCGTCCTGATTTGCTTTTTTTAAATATTTTATGACATAAATGAAAATTGAAGTAAATATATTCGGCTCTTTTTGTAGATAGCAGCTTATTTTGGTAAGTTGGGAATCGCGCAGATCGGTCCATAGTCCACTACCCTTAAAAGGGCCGCATTTTTCATCGGAAGAGGCTTTATGTTGCGATATATCATTTTACGAAACCCTTATTTTGTTTTTTTGATACTACTACATGAAAGAGCCGAAATTCATAATTTGTCAAAGTTCAATATCGCCGAGAATTTTTTCAATATCGGAAATATTATCTTTGTAGGATTTATCCCTCTTCAAAAATTCTGCCGTGATATTAAGAGCGGCCAATACTGCGATTCTTTTTGTGGAGTTTTCCTTTGTTAATATTTTTGCTTCCTCCATTTTATCAATCACATACTGAACAACTTCTTTAATATATTCCTCTTGGTCGGTGTTAACCTTTACAGGGAATTCTTCACCCAAAATATTTACTTTAATTGACGGAGTCATAACTTATTAAGTCTATAGAAGCTTATCCAATTCTTCCAATTCTGATTCGACATCGGAATTATCTTCAGGCTTTTTCTTTTCTTCCTTTTTTTCTTCTTTCCTGTGAGCGGTTTTAGTCTTGGTTTCCGGTTCGTCGTCAACAAACAGCGCGTCTAATTCTGCAAGCTTTTCTTCAATTTCGCTTACGACCTTCTGATTGTCTTTCGACAGTTTTTCAAGTTCGACTTTGATCTTCGTATTTTCATCAATTAAGTTTGAATTCGACTTTATTAATTCGTCAATTTCCGAAGTCATTTCGCTTATTTTTGAATCTTTTTCTTTGATCTCGCTTTGCAGATTTTTAATTTTATTTGCTGCCAAAACGATTTTTTCTTTAATGTCTTTATAGTCCATAAAGCATCCTCTTATTTATCTTATTTCAAGGTTAAGGTCGTTTTTCAGACCGTGAATTATTTTGTTCAGTAATATTTCAATTTCTTTTTCGTTTAAAGTTCTGTCGAAAGATTGAAACGACATTCTGAAAGTATATGATTTTTTATCTTTACTGATTTGTTCGCCCTTGTATTGATCCACGACGGCGATGTCCGTCAATAGTCCTCCTACCGTTTTTCTTATGAAATTTTCTATAGTTGAAGCTTTCTCGTTTATGCCCGTCAGTACCGATATGTCTTTAACTACTTTCGGGTATTTTGAAAGGTCTTTGATTCCGAATTCAGATTTTTGTAAAAGAACTTCTATTCCGCTGATATCTGCTTCAAAGCAAAAAATCCTTTGCTTAATATTAAATAAACCGGCTGTTTCCAGTGACAAAGCTCCGAACGAACCGATCTTCATATTGTCCAAATACACAGACAGGGACTGGTCTTTGTCAAAATAGCAGGGGATATCCTGTGACACATAACTCAAAACTTTGGGGGTTAAACTTTTTATAAATGATTCGGCGATTCCTTTAATGTCGTAAAAATCATAAACAGATTCTTTTTCATTCCATGATTGAAATCTGCGGATACCGGTTAAAAGTACCGCAAGGGAATTCGTTTCGGTTATCTGTTCCTCATTGTAGAAAAATATTTTTCCTACTTCAAAAATGTTCACGATTTCATTTTTTCTTCTGATGTTTTTATCGGCAGTTTGAAGAAGAGAAAGAATTATTGAATTTCTCAAATGGTTCATTTCGTCATTCAAAGGATGTTCTATTCTGACAGGTTTCTTTTCGAAAAGAAGGCAATATTTTTTATCAACCATGCTTTTATTCAGAGTTTCAACCAGACCGAGGTTTTTAAGTTTTTCCCTGACTGTATCAATAATCTCTTCTTCGATATTTTCATTCGGCTCTAAACTGACGGTCGAATAAGTTATTTCAGGAATCTTATCATAACCGTAAAGCCTTACCGCTTCCTCGATAAGATCAATTTCTTTTGTGATGTCAGGTCTGAATGTGGGAACAGTAACAGACAAAATATCAGAATCTTTTTTAGTAGTTTCCAGACCGATTTTCCGAAAACTTTCGATAATATTGTCTTCAGATATTCTAAAACCAAGAATTTTTTCAGTTCTTGAAAGTCGCAGATTAACTATCTTATTCTTAATTTTTAACGGGTAAGCATCGGCAATACCGCTTAAAATTTTGCCTTCACCCAATTCACCGATTAAACAAGCCGCCCTGTTCATAACAAATTCCGCATCGTTAGGATCAATTCCTCTTTCAAATCTCTTTGATGAATCCGTGTGAATGTTAGTATATTTTACTGTTTCTCTAATGCCGGCGAGATTAAAATATGCAACTTCGAGCAAAACATCTGTAGTGATGTCCGTGACTCCGCTATGCAAACTGCCCATTACTCCCGCTAAAGCTATGGATTTTTCGTCATCGCAGATCATTAATATCTTATCGTTAAGTTCAAGCTCCTTATTGTCCAAAGTTGTAAATTTTTCGTGTTTCTCAGCTTTTCTGACGACTATCTTCTGCCCTGCGATATTTTTGAAATCAAAAGCATGAAGAGGATGACCGGTCTCAAACATAACGAAATTCGTTATGTCAACGATATTGTTGATAGGTCTCAGACCAACCGCGTTCAGCTTTTCTTTAAGCCATTCGGGCGATTCTTTTACCTTGACATCCTTGATCAAACGGGCGCAATATCTAGGACACGCTTTCGTATCAAGGATCTCGATTTTCACAAAATCATCTGTTTTTTCTTCACATTCAGCGATTTTGAATTCAGGATAATTCAATTCGCTGCCGGTCATAAACGCGAATTCCCTTCCGAAACCCAAATATCCAAGCGAGTCGGATCTGTTTGAAGTTACTTCAAGCTCAATTACGAAGTCTTCAAGACCGAATAATTCGTTTAGCGGCGTTCCGATCTTTATAGCTTCATCCAAAACCATAATGCCGTCGTGATTATCCGAGAGACCGAGTTCATCTCCTGCGCATATCATCCCGCGCGATTCTTCTCCGCGTATTTTGGATGTTTTTATCGTAAAATCCTTGACTTTAGCCCCGTTCATAGCTACTGGGACTGTCTGACCTGTTTCTACATTAGGCGCGCCGCATACAACCGGAAGAATCTCGTTACCTACATCAACTTTACACAGCGTCAGTTTATCTGCGTTCGGATGTTTTACACATTCAATTACTTTTCCTACAACGAAATTCTCATAATCTCTTTTTATATGCTGAACGTTTTCTGTTTCAAATCGCAAAAGTACGAGACGGTAAACCAACTCGTCGATATTTGAGGAATTAATTTCGAAGTCAATATATTGTTTAAGCCAGTTTGAAGAAATTTTCATTAGTTTGCAATCCGTAATTATATTAAAATTGTTCCAAAAATCTCAAATCATTTTCAAAAAAATCCCTTATGTCGTTAACGCCGAATTTCAGCATTGCGAGCCGTTCGATCCCCAGACCGAAAGCAAATCCTGTGTATTCTTCGCTGTCAATCCCGACATTTTCCAGCACAATAGGATGTACCATACCGCATCCTCCGATTTCCAGCCATCCGCTCATCTTACACAGCGGACACCCTTTCCCTTTACACTTGAAACAGCTTACATCTACTTCGGCAGAAGGTTCCGTGAACGGAAAGTAATGAGGCCTGAATCGTATAATTGTGTCTTTCCCGTACAATGTTCTGAAGAACTCTTTTAAAGTCCCTTTCAATTCGGCAAAAGAAACACCTTTATTCACATATAAACCCTCGCACTGAGAGAACATAGCTGTATGTGTCGCATTTTCTTTTTCATTTCTGTAAGCTCTTCCGGGAGCGATTATTCTGAAAGGCGGTTTTCCTTTTTCCATCGTCCTGATTTGAACGGAAGAAGTTTCTGTTCTGAGCAGTTTATCTTTTTCAACATAAAGCGAGTCTGTTACTTTTCTTGCAGGATGCCAAGACGGCATATTCAAAGCATCAAAAATATAATATTCGGTTTCGACTTCCGGTCCGCTCGCAACAGAAAAGCCCATTTTATTGAATATTTTCTTCAGATCGTCTTTGATCATGTTCAAAGGATGATATCTTCCGGCAGATGTATTTCTTCCCGGTAAAGTTAAATCAATTTTTTCCGACTTAACCTCGCTGTATTTTGATTTCATTTCATTTATCAATTCCAGTGCTTGATTCCTGAGCCGATTTAAAACCTGTCCGAATTCTTTTCTATTTTCAGGAAGAACAGTTTTTATCTGTTCGAAAAGAAGGGTGATTTCGCCTTTTTTCGATAAATATTTTATTCGTTTTTCTTCAGTTTCTTCGAATGATGCAGAGGCACTGATATCGTCAAGTATCCTCTTCTTTTTCTCTAATAGTCCGGTCATTATATTAAGTATTCACTCCTCTAATTTAATTAATAGCTAAAAATAAATTTTTTAAGTCAAAAAGTCAACAAATAAAAAAGCGAGAAACGGGGCTTGAACCCGCGACCCCAACCTTGGGAAGGTTGTGCTCTACCACTGAGCTATTCTCGCTATGGGAAAATATAAAAAAAGGAGATTTCTCTCCTTTTCGGTGCTGAAGACCGGACTTGAACCGGTACAGTACTAAGTACCGAGGGATTTTAAGTCCCTTGTGTCTACCAATTCCACCACTCCAGCAACACTCTTTTTTAGAGGCGACGACCAGATTTGAACTGGTGCATAGAAGTTTTGCAGACTTCTGCCTTACCGCTTGGCTACGTCGCCAAAAAGAAAGAGCGAGAGACGGGGGTTGAACCCGCGACCCCGACCTTGGCAAGGTCGTGCTCTACCACTGAGCTACTCTCGCTTAGGTCGGGTAATATAAATAACGATTCTATATTTTGCAAGAAGATATTTTATTTTCGTTTGCGATTTTATTTATTTTTTTAAGGTTTTTTTATTGCTTTTTGACTATATTTCTCATTGATCTACATTGTGATAAGGAAATAAGAGCCGATGGAACTGATAAATCAAAGATACAAAACGATACAAATTCTCGGTCAGGGAGGATTCGGAAGCGTTTATAAAGTTGCGGATCAGTTTGAGTACGGTAAAATATTAGCTTTAAAAAAAATTAAATCCAATGTGATTTCAAGAAAAGCCATAAATGTTTT
>JAKLPX010000206.1 GCA_022013635.1 Candidatus Delongbacteria bacterium | reverse complement strand
TGATAATACCATACCCGCTGTATTTATCCCAGCCGGCGCATGATTCCACATTAACAACATCGGTGCAAGAACTCTTCATCAATGAAGTAACTTGATCGGGGGTATATGCCGGATATTTAGATTTAATCAATGCGGCAAATCCTGCGGCATAAGATGTTGAGCTTGAAGTTCCATTGAAATATATATAATAGCTTCCTGATTGATAACCTGCTTCACCGGATATATCAGTAGTAGGCAATATGCATGGAGCAATAAAATCTACTGCTCCGGCATCGTTGGCAATAGCGGTTCCATAATTTGAGCCCCACCAGTACTCACCATCAATCGAGCTGGGATCCTTTCTGCCACCATCGGGTGCTACAGCACCTACTCCGATCACATTTATATGATTGGCAGGATAAGAAATTGATGATGCGTTTTCATTTCCGGTTGCCGCCAGTATAGTACAACCCGCATTATAGGCGTAAACTATAGCAGCATCTGTTGCCGGTGAATATCCAGGACTAACAGCTGCTCCTAAGCTCATGCTTAGAACATGAGCGCCATTATCTGCACCCCAGATAAGAGCATCTTCAATTGAAGTGAAAGGCATGCTTCCTGCACTGTTTGCAACCTTTAAAGGCATTATTTTACAATTTCCTGCGACTCCTGCGACTCCTTTTCCGTTGTTGACTATACCCGCAGCCACTCCCGCACAGCAAGTTCCGTGTCCGGCTCCCGTGGCGTCATCCATCGGATTTGTATCACCGTTGCCGAAATCATAACCTGTCACATCATCAATGTCCTCATGTCCGGTATCAACTCCCGAATCAATTATACCGATGATTATAGTGGAATTTCCGTAACCTTGTAAGCTATCCCATCCTGCCTGTGCCCTTGCATCAAAACCGACAGTGCCAACTGCTGTTCCCGTATGATTGTATGTATCGCCTTCCTTCCATTCTTTCATTTGGGCTGTATTATTATGCCCCCATTGACTCGCGTATAGCGGATCTGTCGGAACCGCTTGAGTGTACATTAAATATTCAGGATTCGCGAATTCGACATTCTTATCTTTATTAAAATCTTTGATTACTTTCAAAACATCCGCTTCTTCCGGTATATCCATAAGATACCATCTGTCTAAACCGAGACCTTTCTCAATTTCCTTGTTTTTGGCTTCCAAATGGGCTTTTTTGATGAATTTTACCGAATATTTCTTGGTCAGTTTGTCTAATGATTTTAATCCCGTTAACGAATATGTTTCTGTTTCATTATCAATTTTCAGCAATTCCGAATTTACGGCTGTTTCTGTCAGCTGAACTTTAATCTTTCCTTGAGCAAATAAAGGTCTCTCGTAGCTTACTCCTATTGGTGCATCGGCAAAAACCATAGCTGTTAATACTATGATTATCAATAAAATTCGCTTCATGCTACTCCCCCATTTGGTTGACTATTGTATCACTCTGGGTGACAACATAATACATGAATTGAAGAAAAGCAAGTAATTAATTTAATATTTTCACGAACGATTAAACGGTATAGTCAAGAAAAATCGTGACTATATTTTTAGATTTTATTAAAAATCTGTTTTAGTTGATTTTAAATAAAATTTGATTTATCTTGAGTCATTATAATTTCTAAAATCGAATATGTGAGGAGTTCGGAATGAAATATTTAATTGAAGCGATGTCGGTAAAAAAAATGTTCATTACATTATTATTTACCTGTTTTTACTTAATCTTTTCTCAGGAAACGGGTTTAAGAAAATCTTATACGGATAATAAGTCGGAGCAGACTTTTAATAATTTCAGGACTGATTCTGCGCAAGTTATATTTTATCAGGTTTTAAAACCGGATGAATTTATGTATGACGAGCCGAAAAATAACGCAAACGCCATTTATACATTGGATTCTGATATTTTCGTGGAATCGGTTCAGGAATCAGGTGGAGGAAGTTTTATTAAAATCCGCGTTCTGGATAAATTTCATGGATTAATCGAAGGATGGGTAAGGTCAAATTCTTTAAAAAGCATGAAATTCTACGGACAATCTTACACGAATTATAAGAGATTGCCGAAAAGCGATAATTTGGATATGGATATGAAGATAAATCCTCACTGGATTAAAGATAATCTGCTGATCGTTTATTCTGACAGTACTCTGACGGATACAGCTGTCGGGACACTAAAAAAAGGCGATCTTGTATTTGTAAAAAAAATATCTCCGGACGATACATCCTTCATTTATTTCACAAATAAAGAAGGAATATCAACGAACGGATATATAAAAAACGAATCACTTTCCGAACTTGCGCTGCTTGATAATTCATCAACCGATTTTGCACTGCTTTTCAATAAATACGACCCTGTCCTTTTGAGAAATGATATTGATAGAGCGGGTTTCGTTTCATATAACGGTATTCAGTTTCATAATAAGGACGCCAAAGAATTTACGGAAGATAAAATTTGCAGAGAAAGATCCGCCGATACTCTATATTACAGATATTCTTTAAGTTCAAATATCAACGACATAAAAAAGAAACTCGAAGTGAAAGGCAGATTCGACAAAGCAAATATCGCAATGTATCGTTTCTTACCGGATGAAAACATCGTTACAACAAGAGATACAATTAAATGCACCGTTTTAGAACTTGTAAATGTACCGAAAAGCTCGAAGATTTCGGCAAACGGAATAGAAGACTTCGTTGTAACTAACTCTGTAATAAAGCTGTACATAACTCGAATAGAAAAAGACAATATGGATATTGTTTTTCAAAGAGAGTCGGTAGAATATGTCTGGTCTTATTCTAAAAATATATCTACCGGAGAAATTATTAAATCAAAAACCGACACCGATAAAATGTTAAAACGGATGGTAGCTTTTAGAAAGCATTAATTTTTATCTTCTCTTTTGTAAATTATGAATATTACGGAGATAACCGTTACTATTGTCATAATATAAGCGAAATTATTGCTCGTTAGAAACCAAACATCTTTGTTAATAGATCCGTTAATGGTAAGTTTCATCAGAACGATTGTTACGGCATTATTGATAAAATGCATAATCATTGCAGGAAAAATAGAACCGGAATATATGGTAATCAATCCGAGCAGTACTCCCAAAACACTGGTTTCGAAAAGCGTAAAAACATTAAGATGCATTCCTCCGAACATCAGTCCGGTCATTAAAACCAATCCGGCTTTTGAATATTTCTTTTCCATGACTGACAAAAAAACCCCTCTGAAAGCGATTTCTTCGAAGACCGAAGGCAAGATCGAAGTGATTAATAAGGCATAGAAAATATTAATTTGTCCTAACCTTGTATTCAGAATACTTAAATCGTCGAACATTTTAGGTATCGGAAAAAGATATAATAATTTGTCTGAAATCAAAGCTATCGGATATCTTGCGGCAAATCCTAAAATAATTGCTATGCTCAGATATTTTAATTTAAAGCTTTTCAATTTTAAAAACTTCGTAAAACAGCTTTTCGTAAATCTCTGCATTATTA
>JAKLPX010000205.1 GCA_022013635.1 Candidatus Delongbacteria bacterium | reverse complement strand
GCCGGTTCATACCTGTCATTGGTATCAGATATCGGACTGCTTAACGGCGAAAACAAAATGAAGTACGATCTTATCCTGATAGAATATGATTACAGAGAGAACAATCTGGAAAATATCGAAGAGAAAATTCGTTCCGTCTTTGAGCGGGATAGTATTTCCAACGATCAGAAGTTAAATTTATACTATATCCTTGCATCTTCTCAGGTAAAACTGAACCGTATAAATTCCGCTCTCGACAATGTGATATTCCTTATCCTGAACGATTCCGAATATAGATATACGAAAAAAGCAAAAAGACTTCTCGACGAAATTGTAAACAACTCAAATGAAGAATTGTTGGTCAAACTGGGATCGAAGATCACAGACGGGTACAGAGAGCTGGCGGTAAGATCTAACGATAATACTTCTCTTAGGGACAAAATCTTGAGAGCAATAAACGCGCTTGAAAACTCATCTGTCACAATTGAAATGAAACCTGAAGAACCGAATTATTCGTATATTTCAAAAATAAAATTATTTACCGATAAAGATGTAACAAGCATCTATATAACATCAAAAGATTCGATTTACTATGTGAATCCCCCTCTTTTCGACGGCAAGACGCTTACTTTACGGATACCGAATAAAAAAATAAATTCCGCAGAAAATTTTGCAGGATCTCTTCCGGGCTCGGGAATCGAATCGCTCCAGTGGTCAGCGGAGACGGACACTATAGATTTCAAGGTCAATTTGTCATCAAACCTGAATATAACGATAGAAAAATCTTCAGGCGAAGAATTTGAAAAAAGCGATAAAATCAGGGACAGATTTTCATTGAGGATAAATGTGTATTTGCCTGAACAGACTCAAATTTCTTACTCTGACATAGACTTCAACGAAGATAAATATACAATAGTCCTTGACCCCGGACACGGCGGAGACGATCCCGGCGCTTTAAGCGTTCTTAAAAAACAGGATGGCGGAAGATACACCGAAAAAGAGATGAATCTATTATTGTCGAAAGGACTAAAAAAGTATCTTGAGAACAACGGATACAGAGTATTTTTAACGAGGGACGGGGATTATTATCCGAGTCTTCACGAAAGAAACCGTATCGCTCAAAACAGAAATGCTGATATGTTCTTGTCAATACACCTAAACTCAGCTTCTAAGAAAAATAAAAAATACTGGCAGTCCGAAAGATATTACGGTTCTGAAATGATAGTAAGGGAATCTTTGGGCTTTATGCCTGATTTCATTAATTTTCAGACGGGAAATCTGGCTGAATGGAAAAAACAGCGGGAAAAAGCCTTGAAACAGCATAAAAAACTGTCTGAAATTCTTTCAAAATCAATTCCGTCAGCACTTGATAAGCCTTTTAATGTAAAAAGAAAGATTAAACCTAAGAATCTTGTTATTTTCTCCGGAATGACCATCCCTCATGCGCTGATAGAGGCTGGTTTTATCATTAACAACAGGAATCTAAAGTATTTACTGTCGGAAAAGGGACAAAATTCTTTCTATGAAGGCGTGCTGAAGGGTATCGAAAAATACAAAAAATCCTCATTTTAGGCGGAATTTAATGAAAAAAGATAAAATTTGTATAAGTAATATAATAAATATCGGAGACGAAATTCTTTCGGGGCATACTGTCAATACAAATTCATCCTATATCGCCTCCATTCTTTACGATATCGGCATATTTACCAAGCGTATAACCGCGATTTCAGACATGAAAAAAGATATTATAGCTCAGCTTGACGAAAGTATGAAGAATTCCGATCTGATCTTTATTACTGGCGGACTCGGTCCGACAAATGACGACCTGACGAAAAAAGTTATCTGCGCTTATTTCGGTTTTGAGCTTAAGTTCAGGGAAGATATTTGGAAGCATATTCTGGAGCTCTTTTCAAAAAGAGGTTTGATTCCTGACGAGATAAATATTGAACAGGCTCTTTTTCCTGATTCGATAATTGCTGTTCCGATCTTTAATTCCGTCGGAACCGCGCCGGGAATTCATATAAAATTCGACGACAAGCACATTTTCGTTATGCCCGGTGTTCCTAACGAAATGAAAACAATGATGTCGGATTATGTAACACCATTCCTGAAAGATAATTTCAGCGACATTTTATACTATAGAGACATAAACACAACCGATATTCCCGAAAGTTCGCTTTATTCTATTCTTTCGAACGATCCTGCTTTCCCTTTCGGCTGTGATATAGCTTTTCTTCCTCAGGGTTACGGAGTAACAGTCAGAGTAAAAAATTTCGGGGAAAAGGATTTCAGAAAGAATTATGTTGATAAAGCTGTCTTAACAATAGAGTCGCTGATCCGTAATAAGATATTTGCCTACGATATGAAAACGCCTCAGGAAGAGCTTGTAGCAGTCCTTAAAAATTTGAAACTTAAGATTTCTGTGGCTGAGAGCTGTACCGGCGGTTTGTTTATGAATAACCTGACAAATGTTCCGGGAGCCAGCGGAATTTTTACGGAAGGATTCGTAACTTATTCAAACGACAGCAAATTTAATACATTAAGCGTCAATTCACAAACTTTATGCATTGATGGCGCAGTTTCGACGGTAACTGTATCTGAAATGCTTGACGGACTTCTTGCAGTAACTAAAGCCGGCATTGTATGCGCAATTTCCGGTATCGCAGGACCGGACGGCGGTTCGGTTTACAAACCGGTCGGAACAGTTGTACTCGGATTTTGTTTAAGAGAAAAAAATAAGAGATTCGTTAATAAATTTTTATTTACGGGAGACAGGATCACAATAAAAGAGAAAGCATCGAATAAACTTATGGTTGAAATTATTAAATATTTAAAAAAGGACTATAATTGATCAATAAAGATAAAACATATTTTATATCCGATCTTCATCTCAAGCTGGACAAAAGCGAGAAAACGAAACAGATGAAAGAGAAATTATTAAAATTTCTATGCTCTTTGCCTGATGACACAAAGGAGATCGTACTTCTCGGAGATATTTTCGATTTCTGGTATGAATGGCTGCATGTCATACCTGCGTACCATTTCGATATATTTTACCGTTTAAGGATTATGATCGACAACGGCGTGAAAATCACATATCTTGCCGGCAATCACGATTTCTATCTCGGTGATTATCTGAAAAACGAAATCGGCATTAATTGCATAAGCAATGAATACGAATTCGAGTCTGGCGGGAAAAAATTTTTTATATCACACGGCGACGGACTTGCCGCTTCGGACAGAGGCTACAGATTATTAAAAAAGATTCTAAGAGCACGGATGAGTAATTTATTATTCAGAACTTTCATTCCGCCGGACCTTGGTATTTACATTGCGAAAATAACTTCAGGAAGCAGCAGGAGATACAGGAATGTTGACAGAATAAAATGGAAAGGTGAATATCTTGCCTACGCCGAATGTAAAATGAAAGAAGGTTATGATTTCGTAATTTTTGGACATCTGCACTATCCCGAAATAATTGAGACCGACAATGGAATTTATCTGAACACCGGCGATTGGATGAAACATTTCAGCTACGGCGTTTTTGACGGAATAAAACTAAAGCTTGAGAGATATCATGAGGAATAATCGTAAATTTTCACTTGAATCTGTGGAAAATAAAACATCTCCGAAAAGAAAAACCGGTATTTTAAGGATGACGATTTCCATTACTGCCGTTGCCGTCGGATTTTCTCTTTTTTCATTATTTGTCGTTTATATATACATTTCTTCATTGATAGATGAACTGCCTGAATTTGAAAGGTTGGAAAAATATGAGCCTAATCTTATCACAAAGACATATTCTGCCGATGGTGTTTTAATAAAGGAATTTTTTTCCGAAAACAGAAGCCCTGTTGATCTTGACAGCATCCCCTCTCATATCATTCAGGCACTGATTTCTACCGAGGACAGAGATTTTCTAAAGCACTGGGGATTTAATTCGAGAAGAACCGCTATTGCCGCTATGATGGCAATTCCGCGAAAACTAACCGGCAAGAATGTACACGGCGCATCAACTATTACGCAGCAGTTAGCAAGGAATTTATATAACGAGATCGGATTTAAGAAGAATCTTGAAAGAAAGATAAAGGAACTTCTTACTTCAATTCAACTTGAAAGAATGTATTCAAAAAAAGAAATTCTTGAAATGTACCTTATGCAGTGTCTATTCGGAGAAGGAACTTACGGTATTCAGTCAAGCGCGAAAATGATGTTCGGCAAAAAAGCATCTGACCTTAAAATTGAAGAATCTGCTCTTCTTATCGCGCAGTTAAAAGCGCCCGCCCATTATAATCCTTTTAAACATCCTGAAAGGGCATTAGAGCGAAGAAATCTCGTTCTTTTCAATATGTTTGGAATGTGTTTCATATCAAAAGATGAATACGATTCATTGAAGGTCCTTCCTCTAGAAATAAGCGAAGAAAAAGAGACATTCGAAGGTATTGCGCCATACTATACCGAACACATAAGGCAACAGCTCAGAGACAGCAAAGAAAAATGGAATCTTGATTATTTAAAAGACGGTCTTACTGTATATACAACTCTGGATTCAAGAATTCAGGCTATAGCCGACTCAATGGTCAAAAAACATGTTCCGATACTCAATAAGGAAACAAAACAAAGGTTCGTAAAAGATAAGTGGAAGGGACTTAGAAAATTCGTGAGGGCTAATTATGACTCCACCCGCTGGGAATTCAAAATGAAAGATTCGCTTATGCTTGACTCGTTGGTTGATGCCAAGCTAAAACCTCAGGTGGCTCTGATTGCCCTGGATCCGAAAAACGGTAATATTCTTGCGATGGTAGGCGGTACTGATTTTAAAGAGCATAAATACAATAATGCTTTGCAAGCTTGGAGGCAACCCGGTTCTATTTTTAAACCGATCGTTTATTTGGCGGCTTTGGATAACGGGTATTCGCCTGCTACCACGCTTATCAATCAACCTGTGGTAGTAGTTATGCCTGACGGTTCCAGATGGCAGCCCGGAAACTACAATATAGAAAATATGGGCGGCTTCATTTCTTTGAGAGAAGGTCTCAGACATTCTTTGAACCTGATATCCGTTCGTCTGATAATGGAATTGATTTCTCCGAAGGAAGTTATTTCCTACGCCCAGAAATTGGGTGTGAATACAAAATATATCATTCCGGTAAATTCCATTGCGCTTGGTTCGGGAGCTCTGAGACCAATTGATATTATCACGGCATATTCTACTATAGCCAACAAAGGAACTTATATCAAACCTTTTGATATTTTAAAGGTAGAGGACAAAAACGGAAATACCGTTTCACAGAATTTCACTGAGAAATCCGTCGCTATTTCGGAAGAAACCGCATATCTGATCACAAACATGATGGAAGATGTAATAGATAACGGAACCGGCAGTAGGCTGAGATGGCATTATGACTTCAGACATCCTGTTGCAGGAAAAACAGGGACGACAAACGATTTTACCGATGCATGGTTCTGCGGTTTTACTCCCAAGATTGCTATTGTTGTCTGGGTCGGTTTAAAAGATCCTGCATATAAACTCGGAGAAGGCGCAACCGGATCTAATACAGCGCTTCCGATCTGGGGTGATTTTATAACCGAGGTTTATAAAAAATTAAAATGGCAGGCGGAATCTTTTGAAGCGCCTGAAGGGATTGTCGAAATTGAAACCTGTAAAGAAAGCATGAAACCCGCAGGACCTTACTGTCCTAAAACATATAAAGAAAAGTACAATAAAAAATATCTTCCGACTACTAAATGCGATATTCATACCGCACGAAATATTAATCTGAAAAATAAAGACGGAAGGTATTAATCCGAAGATACATACCGCGGAGCGCCTCTCTCTTTTTCGATCCTGTTAAAGATCGAGCGCATTATACGAAGATAAAGCTC
>JAKLPX010000204.1 GCA_022013635.1 Candidatus Delongbacteria bacterium | reverse complement strand
TTCCCAGTCTTTGCCTTTCTTTTCAAAAATATTATTCAGGTACGATTCGAAAAGCTCTTTCGCGTTTTTGAGATTCTTTTCGGCATTTTCTTTGGCAGTTGAAATGGCTGAAAATGTTTCGTCGAGGATCGCTACTATCCGTTTTTGTTCGGCAAGCGGTGGGATCGGTACATCAACTGAGCTTGCAAGAGCAATATTCAAGTTGCGGACAGTTGAACCTGCCGCTAATAAATCGAATTGTTGAAATAAATAAGGAGAAGAAAGTAGATAATAGAGAAATTCAGTTTCAAATATTTTCTTCTGAGGCTGTCTCAATACTAACCATCCATCATGTATACATCCTGTAGTTTTCATAATGTACGGCCTTCCAAAGCTCATGGAGTTTGATAAAATAAAATCCCCTTCATATACTAATCGAGTTTTATTCAAACCTTCTTGTGTTATTTTTTCTTTGGTTTCATAAATATACTTATCGGAAGCTGTAGCATCAGATATTTTTATCCAATTAATTCCATTTGGAGAATTTGTAATATATTTTTCTATAGGTCTTGGGGAGCCACCACGCTCAATCTTCAAAACATCCCCTAATTTTCTGACTTCCCAAGCCATTATAAAAGCTCCCTGACGGATTTGAGTATCTCTGCGCTTTGTTCGTCAAGCTCAGAAATTTCATCGAGAATTTCGATAGGTTCACGCAGAACAGCCTCATCCTTTTTGTTGGGATTTTTTACGCTCAGATCGCAGGTTTCCGCATTGATGTCGGCTGCTTTGACCGTCCATGAATTAAGAGAATCAGCTTTGGTTTTCTGAAGTTCTATAAATTCCGCAAGATCATTTTCGTTCAGCGGATTGGTTTTGCCCAGGTTCCTGCCCGGATTGAGCTGATAATACCATACCTTTTTCGTTGAAACGCCTTTGTCAAAGAACAGAACGACGGTTTTTACGCCCGCGCCGAGAAATGTACCGCCCGGCAGGTCAAGTACCGTATGCAGACTGCACGACTCAAGCAGATGTTTACGCAGTGACACAGACGCATTGTCCGTATTGGAAAGAAATGTATTTTTTATGACTACGCCGGCCTTGCCTCCGGCTTTTAGTATCTTTATAAAATGCTGAAGGAACAGAAACGCGGTTTCGCCTGTCTTGATCGGAAAATTCTGCTGAACTTCGACCCTCTCCTTGCCTCCGAAAGGCGGATTGGCCAGAACGACATTGTAGCGGTCTTTTCCTGTATGTCCGAAATATTCTCCGACAGCGTGTTCGTATGTATGATATTGGGCGAATCTATGCCGTGGAAGATCATATTCATAATGCCGATGATGTATGCGAGCGATTTTTTCTCTTTGCCGTAAAAGGTCTTCTTCTGAAGCGTATCAACATCCATCGTACCCAGACTCCTGCTGGATTTAAGATATTCGAAAGCCTCGCACAAAAAGCCTGCCGAACCTACTGCGCCGTCGTAAATTTTATCACCGATCGACGGAGCCACAACCTTCACCACGGTCTTGATCAGCGGTCTCGGAGTGTAATATTCCCCGCCGTTCCTGCCCGCATTACCCATATTCTGAATTTTAGCCTCGTACAGATGAGACATTTCGTGCTTTTCCGCATGAGAACCGAACCTGAGGCTATCAACGAGATTTATCACTTCGCGCAGATTATAGCCGCTCTGAATTTTATTCTTAAGCTCGGAAAATATCTCGCCGATCTTATAATGGATCGTATCGGGACTGTCCGCATCAGTCTTGAATTTCTTGAAATAAGGAAATAATCTCATGTTCACGAAATCGTTCAGGTCGTCGCCCGAAAGCGCTTTATTATGGTCTATCCTGCCGTCTTTATCCTTAGGCGCAGCCCACACGCTCCACTGAAAATCAGGCGCAATGATGCTCTCATAAGTCTTACCCGCAAGCTCCGCAGAAGTCTTTTTGTCCTTCTCGAGGTCGTCTATATACTTTAGGAAAAGGATCCACGAAGTCTGCTCCACATAATCAAGCTCGCTGGAACATCCCGCATCCTTCCAGAGCACATCATCAATATTTTTAAAAATCTGTTCGAACATGGCTTTTTTCCTTAGGGTTAAATATGAACAGATTATACGGGTAAATGAAGATTTAAGCAAATAAAAAAGGCCTCATTTCTGAGGTCTTTCTTTTGATCAACGGGTCTTTACGACCCTGAATCCGCCTGCATTTCCAAATCCATCTTTGTAACCAACTCCGTTATGTGCAGATTTTTCGGGACCTACGATTGATACCCATCCGCCACCTTTCATTGTTCTATATTCTCCAGTTACCGGACCAATTGGATCCGTTAATTCTTCCTCTGTATAACTGTCTCTCCAATCCCAGCACATTTCAAATACATTCCCGCACATATCACTTAAACCTAACTGGCTGTCTCCGGAGGGTGACTTACTTCCAACATCTTTTGTAGAGCTTGTACACCAAACAGCCCTTGTATAAGTAGGTTCTACATCACCCCATGGATATGTTCTTCCATCATTGTATCTTGCAGCATACTCCCATTCAGAAGTTGTTGGAAGTCTGTAGCCTTTTTTGTTAAAATCACACACGACCAAATCCCAAGCATTGTCAGCAAAAGTGGAATCTGCGTCCCATATATCCGGATCGGAGATATTATTTATAGTGTAACACGGCTCAAATCCTTCTGCATGGCTTATTCTATTGCAATATGACAGTACCCCGTACCAATTTACAGAATAGGCAGGCTTGTTGTCTCCTACACCTGCCGTAGTACCGGCTGGATATCCCATGACATCCGCCCATTCTTTTTGAGTCACTTCGTACTTATTGATTAGAAATTCTCTGATAATATTAACTTTGTGCACTGGAGTAGCGACATCAATCTGTCCCCTATTGAACGATCCCGAAGGAACAAAAACTAAGTTATTTTCAGGATCTACCACATTGATGACAACTTCTTTAGAGACTGAATTCTCAACATCACAGACAATTACAGTTAAGGTATCTGTTCCTGTTGAATTCGGAGCTTCCCAAACAGCTGAATTTTCAGACACGGTTAGCACTCCCCTTGTAACTTTCCATTCATAGCTTAGTGAATCTTCTTCGAGGTCATTGGCAATGCAAGTGAATTTCGTTTTGCTTAAAGGATAAAAAATATCATGATCGGTACTAAGACTGTTTATTACCGGTTTTTCATTTGGAGAACTACTCGGATCATTTGAACAGGAAAAAAACAATACAACAGCTAAGAAAACAACCAATTGAATAATTTTCACTTTCATCTTCTTTCCTTATTTTAGTTTTTCACATTGAAAACAGTACGCATAACCTCTAAGATAATGCAATTTTTTAACTGTAATAACTGTTTGAAGTTCCTTAATAAATCGATTAAAAGATAAAAAAAGGCCTCATTTCTGAGACCTTTTTGTTGAATTTGAATGTGATGTTTATTGCCTCTACGGCTTAGGGGTGTGAAATGATGTTTTCAAGTATTATTAAAGAAATTAAGTATTGCAGTAGAGAATATAATTCATTAAATTAATACAATGAAAAAAGAAGAAGAAATCATACAGATTCTTAAGAGATTGATGCCCGAACTAGCAGAGCATTATTCCGTTAAAAGAATGGGAATTTTTGGATCATTTTCTGACGGTACTTATGATCAGAACAGCGATATTGATATTCTTGTGGATTTTGAAAAGCCTGTAGGATGGAAATTTTTTACTCTTGAACTATATCTCGAAAAAATCCTCGGCAGGAAAGTTGATCTTGTAACAAGAAACGCTCTAAAGAAGCAAATCAGGGACAGTATTTTAAGTCAGGTCAAATATATCTGACATTCTGTTTTCTATC
>JAKLPX010000203.1 GCA_022013635.1 Candidatus Delongbacteria bacterium | reverse complement strand
TTGCGTTTGTTACACAGGACTATTTTGAAAAAGATTACGAACTAAGAATGAGGCTTACAAGCAAAGAAGGAATATCGCATACGAAGAGTTTAAATTTTTCTCTTGTTGAATATATCCCCACATTCGATATTCTCGGTGAAGCCGGATTCCAACTTAAATCAATTATTCAGACTTACGATGATGGATATATGACACTTTCATCTGACGCGACAAACGGTACGAAGGTAGTCAAATATGATAAGGAAGGATTGGAACTTTGGACTAAGAAAATTCCGGCAACTGTGGGTGTCGGCGAAAGCGTTTGCGAGGATATAGATTATGATAAAGGCTTTGCAATAGCCGGATGGAGGCAAAACGGTACCCATAAAGACACTTGGGTAAGAAAGATAAACCATACTGACGGAGGTCTGATCTGGAATAAACACTTCGGATACGACAATGTAGACGACGCTGCTACAGTGATAAAAAGGTCGATTGATGATGGTTTCATAGTCGGGGGATGGACATACAACAGATGGGGTACAGACTCAATAATTGTTATTCACGATGACCCATATCGAGTTGTTCGCACAACACTTGAAACCGGATACGATATCAGACTGTTAAAAATTTACAGCAACGGAAATGAAGTATGGGGGTACGAGAACAATTATTCTAATTCAGATTGGTACGATATTTCAATGCACTACTGTATGCCTTCGGGAGAAGTATGGATCAGAAAGATGGGAGATCAAGTTATTACGGACTTGATTGCCGATGAAAACGGAAACTACCTTGTCACAGGATGGAATAACAGTAGGTTGTATCCGGGTGGTACGGATAAAAAAGACATGTATTATGCCGAAGTTGATATGTTCGGCGGTTTTGAAAGTACTATGACCTGGAGCAGAATGAGCCTTTATGACCATTTAAATCCTGCAGGCAGGACTAATGTTTCCGATTGGCGTGTAACCTGCGGAACCTATCCGGCTAATCCATTAGGTTCATACTCTGAGGATGAAATAGGCTATGGAATAGTGAAATCTCAAGGTGGATACGGTGGTGATGTTGTCTTAGCCGGAGAAGCTTACCAAAGAGATGATTTGCCCGTGAAGGCAAAATTGAAAGATGGCTGGGTTGTTGATTTTGGCATCAACGAAGACGAAGATGGAGCACTTTGGGAATATACATTCGGAGAAGCTGAAAATGATGATATTGTTTACGGGATAGATAAAACAAGAGACGGTTGCTATATCGTAACCGGATACACAAACACAACAGGTTCAGATAAAGATACATGGCTTTTTAAATTAGACTCTCAACTGTTGTTATTATTGTCAAGAAATTATGGAAGAACAGGAGATGATGATACGGGAGTTAAGGCGTTACAAACCTCAGACGGCGGGTATGTTGTAGGCGGTAACACAGGAACAGGTGCAAGCATTCGATCTCGTGTTATCAAGGTCAACAAAGCAGGCGATCTTAATAAAAAATAAATAATTTGTAAATAAAAAAAGCCTGCTTTAGCGGGCTTTTTTTATTATATTTAGAAGTAAAACATAAATTGGCAGTTATAGTTAATGAATGAGATTTTAAAGAAAATACCGAAAGTTGATAAGATATTAAATGATGATATTTTTTCAGATTTTAAAAAAATATATAAGAACGAAATTATAGTTAAGATCATTCAAAACGAACTTGAAAAATTGCGAAATGGAATAATTGGCGGAAAAGTTAAAGATATTCCTGCCGGTTTAATAAAAAATATTGCTAATGAGATAGAAAATAAATTTAGACCTTTCATTAAAAGGGTTGTTAACGGGACAGGTATAGTTTTAAATACCGGACTTGGAAGAGCGCCTCTATCTGAAAATGCTGTAAAAAATGCAGAAAATATTCTGTATGGATATTGTTCTTTGGAAGTAGATATCCAAAGCGGTAAAAGAGGCAGAAGAGAAGATAAAATATCGGAATTAATCAGCATTATCACAGGCGCCGAAGCCGCCACCGTTGTAAATAACAACGCAGCAGCAGTAATGATATGTATAAATACTTTGGCTCAAAAAAAGGAAATAATAATTTCGAGAGGTGAACTTGTTGAAATAGGAGGTTCCTTCAGAATGCCTGATATAATTAAAAAATCGGGCGCAAAGATGATTGAGGTAGGAGCTACAAATAAAACGAAGTTATCGGATTACGAAGAAGCAATTTCGTCAAAAACGGGAGCTTTATTAAAGGTTCATACTTCAAATTACAGAATTAATGGATTTGTAGAAGAAGTAACGGTTAAAGATTTATATCGGCTGGCTGACAAATATAATCTGCCTGTTTATTACGATCTCGGCGGAGGGATTTTTGATGATCTTGAAAAATACGGATTGCCGCATGAGCCGACTGTATATGAAGCTGTAAATGAGGGAGTGCATATATTTTCATTCAGTGGGGATAAAGTTTTAGGCGGACCTCAATGCGGTATCATAGCCGGTAAAAAAGAATTTGTAGAGAAAGTGAAGAAAAATCCTTTAATGCGGGTTTTAAGGACAGATAAAATCAGGTTAGCACTTCTTGAGGAAACCTTAAGATATTTCTTAACTGACGATCCTATAAATAACGGTCATTTAACGCTGAAAATGTTGTCCGAAAAGATGGGAGAGCTAAAAGTTAAAGCAGAGAAATTAAAGAGTTTAATATTGAACTCGATTCCAAAATCTTGGAATGTTTGCATCGAAGAAATTGATGATCAAGCCGGTTCAGGCACCCTTCCAACAGAAAAATTAGAAGGAATCGGACTTTCTTTTGCACAAAAAGATTTAACACCGAATAAACTTTCTGATGAGATGAGAACAATAACTGATACCCCCGTATTCGGTTTTATAAATGACGATAAATATTATTTGAGCGTAAGAACTATATTTAACAGGGACTATAAAGACATCTGTGTCAGCTTCAAAAAAATAATGCAAAAATATAATTTAGAATAATTGAGAACTTTACTCGAAATATTAAATCTTTCCGTCGAATATCTGAAAAAAAAAGAAGTTGAAGAGTCAAGATTCAGTTCGGAATTAATTTTAACAAAAGTTTTAAATATAAAAAGACTTGATATTTATCTGCAATACGACAGAATTTTAACGGAAAACGAAATATCAAAGATAAGAGCCTTATTAATAAGAAGATCAAAGCATGAACCTATTCAATATATAATAGGCGAAGTTGAATTTTATGGTTTAAATTTCAAGGTTAACAACTCGGTTTTGATTCCGAGAAGTGACACAGAGATACTCGTAGAAACTGCTGTTGATTTTATCGGGGACAAAACATTGAACATACTAGAGATAGGAACAGGATCCGGATGCATTGCTGTTTCACTGGCTTATGCGTGTAAAAATGTCAATATTTCAGCTACTGACATATCTGACGAAGCTTTGAAAATCGCTGAGAAAAATGCTAAACTTAACGGAGTAGGGGAAAGGATCACATTTGTTCGTCAGGACATATTGAAAAGTGTTCCTAAATACAAATACGATATTATAATATCTAATCCTCCTTATATTTCACTGAAAGTGATAGATGCACTTGACAAACAAGTAAAAGATTATGAACCGGTTGAAGCCTTGACGGATAATAAAGACGGACTTACATTTTACAGGCGGATAAATGAGATCATTCCGCAGATATTGAAAGCTGATGGCTCAGTTTTTCTTGAGATCGGGTACGATCAGGCTGAAGCAGTAAAAGCTATATATGAAAAGTCCCTCACAGATATAAAAATCCTGAGGGACTATTCAAACAATAACAGAGTTTTTATCGGAAAACTCAAATAAAAATTTATATACCGAATTTATCCAGAGGAATATTCAATTCTTCTGAACCTTTAACTGCAAATCTTCCATTCCTTATAATTTCAATCTTTCTGCCGTCTTCTGAAATTCCTGTGATAAATTCAATATCCTCGTAAGGTAATGTTATATCAGTATGTACTCCGGTGTAGGCTTTTGAATGATCTGTCTTTCTGTTCAGGGTCATTTCATTATCCCTGGCAGTAATCTCCTTATTATCAATAGGATTAAATACAGCCTTATCTTCTTCGTGAGAGAAGCAGGTATCTCCGATAGCGAAATGCGGTCCCATTTTTTCAATTATCAGTACAGGAAGAACATCAAGGATTTTATATTTCTGAGCTATTACATAAGCTAAAGTATTAGTTCCAATCGCAAATTCGCCGATCGGTAAAGTTTTGTGCGGAAAAATTAAATTTTCGCGGATGAATTTTTTATTGTCTTCGTCTTTTTTGAAATTTTTACAACCGTAATCTGATATAAATCCGTCTTTAAAGTCCAATTTCAGTTCTTTGAATTTCAGGCCATTTAAAAAAGTTTCTTTAATATGAAGCGTACCGTTTGTTCCTTTAAGCTGAGGACTTGTAAAAACTTCACCGACAGGTATATTTACATCTGCTCCGCAGTTGCAATAGTTGGTGTGTTTTCTAGGATTTTGAAGTTTTTGATTTTTAATGATAATATCGGTTAAATTTCCGTTCTTACCTTTAATATGAACAGTATCAGCCTTATCAATAGCATCAATTATATTTTTTTGTATTTTTTCATATCTTGAACTCTCAAGCATATTCACTTCGAGAATATCTTCGAAAATATCTTCGAAATTATTTCCGATTTCCGGTGACGGAAAAGCAATTATACAAAAACTGTTCTCTGTTCTCGGGATATATTTTTGCCTTAATTGCATATTCATATTCATAAAATACTGATAAGCTTTTTGCTGACTGCCGGAATATGACCATGCCGTTTGTTTTATATCCGGCGAGAAGGGTTTTTCCCCGAAACTCTCAACCAAAATAATACCGGAATAGGCGTCCGTATCGTCTTCTATTTTTTTATAGACTTTAGCGGTAAGCTCAAGTTTTTTATCTGCGAATTCTTTGTCAAAAAATACTGCATTTACGAATTTAAGATCGCTTGATATCTGCTTATTTACAGGAGTTGCGGAAGGACATCCGACGATCGAATCTAAGCCGTAATCATTTTGAAGAAAATGGATTAATCTTTTAATAAGTTCTTCCTGTCCTGCACTAAATCTGATAAGAACCGAAGATTTTATGCTCAAATCCTTTCCATTGTTAATAAATCCCTGTTCATAAGCTTTGATTATCTGTTTGGCAAGAATATCCAATTTTTTCTTAGAATAGGTTTTGAAAAATTCTGCTGTTTTTATTTCGTTTTTAGTAATATTGATATTGTAACGGTATAAATATCTAAAATCTTTCGGGTTTGAATTAAGGATGATTTCTTTGTAATGAGTAAACTCTTTGCCGAACATTTCTTTATAACTGTAAAGAGTTTCGTCTAAATCATATCTTCTTTCATATTTTGATACAAGTTCTTTCAAAAATTTTCCGGTAAATTTTTTCTTTGAGTTAAAGAAATCATGCAGTTCGAGAAAGAGCCTGTTGTACCTTTCCATCTGATAAATTTTATGCTCAAAAGCATAAGAACGATATTGTTTGAAATAATAATAAATCACATAGGCGATTTTACCGATTTTCTCTCCGAAAATTTCTGCTGAATAATCGGGATTAAGGTAGGATGTCTTGTAATATTTTGGTTTCAATTCTTTTGATAGAGAGTCAAATTCTTTTTGTATCTTTTCGAACGAGTTTATCTCGAAAAATTTTGAATCCATCTTTTTTTCAAACTTGTAGAATTTTATAATCATATCCGAGATTTTAAGCAGGAACAATGTTTCTTTTGACGAAGCTTTTGCCAGAACTGAATTTATGATTTTAATCTTTGCGATGTCTTTCTCGTAATTTTTTTCGCATTTGTTGTTAAGTTTTGAATAATATTTTTTCAAGTCCATATCGGATTCTCCTTAAGAATTAATTTTTTGCAAAAAACGAAGTGTTATATATAACTCTCAGTTCTCTGCTGAGTCTGTCAGAGAACTGTAAATTCCTTAAAACAT
>JAKLPX010000202.1 GCA_022013635.1 Candidatus Delongbacteria bacterium | reverse complement strand
TGTTATACTGCAGGCACGTAATTTAAAAGAGGTTTGTTTTGAGCTACGATAATTTCCTGAGAAATAAAAGACAATTAGATAACAAATATATCCCGTATTACTTAAATTGATGAGATTATGAGTAGAAAATAAGGTTCCAATTTATTTAAACAACCAGCGGGAATATTGTAGAATTTTTACTTTAGAAAAGACATTCAAGTGGGATATAACCAGCATCATAGGTTTGGCTTTATGTTCAAATATGCCGATCAGCGGGATTATGGCTGTTAATCTTAGAATTGAAGTCAGTCCAAAAAGAACTTGTTCCGGTAAAAGATGTAATCCGAACAGCTCCATTGGCGGTGGTAGAAACATTCCGGATAAAAGCATTGTCACAACAATTGCCAAACCGGTAACGGCACTATACATACCTGAATAGATTTGCTGCTTTCCCTGAGGTGCAACAGCCAGAACAAAATTAGTCGTGATCACATTTGCTCCCGACCACATCACTCCGGATGTAGCTGCTTCAATAAACAGAAACCAATAGTTGTCCGGTGCAGCAAAAAGCCAGATAAATGGATTGACGGAACCTAAGATAATGGCCAGGATCATGGCCGGTTTGTTGCCGAAACGGTCCACAAAACGCCCCCAGGGACGAAGCATGAAAAGAGCGCCGATTGTAGAAAAAGTACCGTAGATCTGTAATTCCAGCATTGACATCTTTAAGTTGGAGATCATAAATGGCTGCCAGAATGGTGCTCCAATTCCGATAGCAAGCATCCACCAGCAGCCGAAAATTATCAATTTACGATAATTCCGGTCTTTAAATGGTGACAGCAGCAAAACTATAAAACTTTCCGTTTCGATTTTCTTTGGCAATTCCGGTTGTTTATTTAGAATTAATAAACCATATAAACCGACTGCGGCGGCAGTGCCGAAAATAATAGTATAAGCATAAGGCAGATTTTCTTTAGTAAAATATACCCCGATGGAAAATGAATCTTTAAATTTTTCAGCTAACCCGCCTTCCGCACTGTCGAACAGGTCGAGGAAGAATCCGAAGATATAACCCGTCAGTACGGCCGCTATGGTCAAATAGACTGACCTGTTGGAAAAAAACCGTCCTCGAAACCGCAGCGGTATCAGGTCTGATATCCAGGCTATCCACATGTTTCCGGAGATCGCAAGAAGTACCGTGCTGATAAGACAAATCGTTAAAAACAGATATATAGCTGAATCTCCCATAAAATAAAATGGGATGACCGGTAACAGCAAAGTCAAAAAACGGCCGATAAAGGCATATCTGACAGTTTTACTTTTGCGGGTTTCCAATTTTTTGGTAATAATTGCACCCAAAGGTTGGAAGAGCTGCGAAAATTGGCCGATTGCTGATAAAACACCAAAATGAAATGGCGTAGCATTTAACAGGATCGCGAATTTTGTAATAAATACCGTACCGATCGAAGATAAGGAAGCATAAATTTGGGCATAAGATCCTTCAATGATTGATAGTTTGATGGCTTTACGAAGATTATTAGATTTTCTTGTCATAAAATGCAATCCTTTTATCTGAAAGCCGGTTTCGGTACGCTGAATGGTCGGCGCTATATATTGCAGAATTCCGACAGTAGTCAACGGGATTTGCCTTACCGCAACGGAAGTAAATCCGTAAGTTTTAACGGAATCTAAGTAGAGAGTAACAGGACAAATATCCTGTTCATGCGGCCACACAATCGTACATTATTATTGCCTCATCAACTCTCAAAATTTCAATTTCCTTACCGCGTCATGCTCTACCGTCTTTACGCTTTTCTTCTTTGAATGCATCAAAGTCAATTTCTCGAATTCGATCCAGATTTCCAATCCGGTCAGTATGAAAAATAAACCCAAAAAATTTTGAAATCATGTTGTTCAGTTTCCGGCAATCTTTAAGGTTCTCGAAGTCAATACAATCTGCGCATGTAACATATTTGTGTTCCATGGCACATGCCTTCATTTTACAGTTCCTATTCATTGGCTTTTCGCTGTGGCAACCGGAACATTTACCTTTCAGATACATCCCGCAATTACTGCAGGCAAGCCCGCAGTAGGCAATGATAACATCTCTTGATTCTTCATTCATAATTGTTCTCCTCTTTCATGCCTAATAATTTCTTCATTTTTCATATTTGATAAAATTGCATTATATAATATATTTACTGGCATAACATGTTCCCAATGATATGTTTTTCTTTTAATATCTT
The DNA here is from genome assembly GCA_022013635.1 of Candidatus Delongbacteria bacterium. Classification (GTDB taxonomy): domain Bacteria; phylum UBA4055; class UBA4055; order UBA4055; family UBA4055; genus JAKLPX01. Next base: position 3,160 of record JAKLPX010000202.1, on the reverse strand, counting down.
TCATTTCTTTAATTTGATCATCCCAATTGTATTTTCTTATATCATCTAAACCATCTAAAATTCTTTGGTTATTTGCTTGAACAGATACTTCCGGCGTAACTAAAAACTCTAACATTTGCTTATCCTGCAAAAACATAGTTTTTGTCAGGTTGAAGCAGTTGTTAGGTTTCTTCTTGGAATTGGACTTTGTGCTGTTTCATAAATGACTTCAAGGCCTTTACATGCACACAATGGCCAACATGCAAAAATGCGTGATCCTCTACTTTTGTTTTCTTCCCATTTCTTATTACTTCTTGCATTACATCAAAATCTAGATCTAAATGGTTTGTAGCTGATTGCATACCCCAGATAATTCCATTTTGATCAAATAGAGGACCTCCACTTTGACCTCGTAAGCCCGGTGTACTCATTTCAACACCAATGACTACTTGCGTACTATCTACTAAATGACGGGTAACCATTCCTTCTATTGGAAATTTTGGAGAATCAATTCTTCCTGATTGGTTCCATTTAATTTTATCTTCAGATGAATCATAGAAATAATTGGTGAATTCTGGGAAAGGAAAACCCAATCTACATAAATACTTTCCTTGTTGGAGTTCATTAACATTTTTTGCAAAAATAGGGAATTGATTACAAAAAAGGTTGCTATAGTTTAAAAAATGTATCAGTGCCACATCTGTTTCTGGATGCATAAACGCTTCATATTGAAGATTGCCATCAACGCAATTCATAAAACAATTATATGATTCATATATCGGCTGCTTAATATAATCAAATTTCTTTAAGACTTCCTTTTTTAATTGCCTTTCATTTTTTACACCTTTAATTTTCATTAATTCACTAAGATAATCATTTTTCCTTTTTTGAAGTTGATCTGATCCTATTAAATGTTGAACAACATGCTTGCATGTTAATGCCCATCCGTCAGAGTTTACAAAAAAAAGTGTTGCTGCACCTGGAATAATGTCTGTTGAATCAATATTTCGACTAATCGTATGGATAGCCCTTGTGAATTGAGAAGCAATTTCGATTCCCTTGATAAACATAATTTCCTCCTTTTTTTTCGTAAAGCTTCTTCCTTGCGTCGAGGGCGTCAACCTAACTTATAGATATTTACTTTTCTGGAAATCTTTTTTTAATTTCTTGTTCGCCATATAACAGTAAGGACAGATTTTTTCCAATAATCTACAAATGTAATAAAGTAAATTCAATTTTTTGCAGTTTCTAGTATAATTGCATGTTGGACATCTTGTTGCGCAATGTTTAACAGAATTATTAGTTTCGTTTACATTCATTTTACTATTCATCCATCTAAAGTAAAGCTCACCTGTCGCACACCGCTAGGACAACTTGAGCGATTTGTTATATGTTTCCTTTATTTATTAATTATTCGAGCCTGCTTTATTTTGCCCTCATCAGGTTTAAATGGTCCTTCTCCTTCTCTGAATAAATGAATTTCGGGCACAAGCGTATCAGGATATTCACGCCATGCTTCCCTGAAATCTGCATTTAACTCGATTAGGTTTTGCAGTATTGAATCAGCGAACTGCTTCTTGAGTTTTTCGTTCGGTTCTATTGTAATTTCAAAATAGAATGCAGGTCTTACCTCTGCGTGTTCACCCTCTGACAATGATTGACAAAAGGATTTTGTAATTCTGGAGAGTTCTTTATCCGCAAATATGCATTGCTCTAAATCTTCCGGATAAATATTCGCCCCCATTACACTGATCGTAAAATCCTTTCTTCCGTATATCCACATCAAGGGTAAGCGAAGGTTCTTGTTTTGTTCTCCTTTAGTTAATTCATTCAAATCAACATTGAATCTTTTGAGTTTGTCTTGCATTTGGTCATAACGAGCAATGCCGCCTTCATCATGGATGTTATATCGAATTCTCGGAGATAGTAGCGATTCTCTTGTTACTGTGAATACTAGCTCATTATTGCTGTTAACTTCAATGTAGTGCATTATTGGATTGTATTGGAATACCATGGGCAAGCGGCTATCATTCCCAAACAGCGCTTCACGTATCTCTCCGTTATCTCTTGCCAATCGTCTTATTGCAACTGTCAATGGGGTTTCACCGGCAATTCCTATTTCAAGGTCAGTAGCTCCGTACCCACTAAATACTTTGTTATAACCATTTCTCAGATAATCCCTTAATCCTTCAGACATTCCTTCGCCTCCCACAAGTGCATTAATTTTATAATCTCTAAGCGGGAAACTCTTCTTCTCTGCAACATCCATTAGCTGCTTCAAGAAAGGCGGATATCCTGTAATCAAGTAATCATGTTTTTTCCCGAAAAACTCCAGGGTATGCAATATTTTCGAAATATCAGGCCCTGTATTTTTAACAACTCCATTACGCTGCAGTGCAATCCCCATATTTAACCCGGTGGCCCATGCGCCCATCGAGAATGCATTAATGGTTATCCATGAATCTGATCCATAACAAAATGAGGCGAAATAGCTTATGAAGGTATGTGAATCTTTTCTTTCAGAGATGCTTCTTACCCAGTTATAGGGTCTTCCGGTGCTCCCTGATGATTCATCTATCATGATCCGGGTAGGCGGCAAGACACCGTTAACACATCGTTGTTCTGTAGTGTATTGTCGTACATAGGAGTCTTTGTCTGTAAAAGGAATGTCGCTCCACTTCTCGATCTTCGCATCCATGATGAAACTACGGTATGCCGGCACCTTCCTTATTGCATGATAATAGGCTCTTTTTGCCCTTATTTTACTTGTCCAGTCCATATACTTTGGGCTTAGCATTCTAAAACCTGATATGAATGTAGAGTACCGCGTTGATATCGCATAGAGCAGTACATCTCTAAACATTAACATTACGAAACGGCATTGATCTGCTATGGTAGCGTGTAATTTATTAAATTTCTTCATGTTTCGTATTTATTTCCTTTCCATATAACAGTTTTATTCACTTGCAACTTCATAGTTAATCAAATTAGTGAATTTCACATTTGATGTCAAGACAAATAAATATTATTTTCATCCTGACACAGCCATACTTTCTTCAATATTCCTTTATTTCCTGTTGGCTGAAACATATTTCCGTATTATATTGTGTAATAATTTAATTGGAGTCAATCATGTTCAATATTAGGAAAATTCATTTTATAGGAATCTGCGGAACGCTTA
>JAKLPX010000201.1 GCA_022013635.1 Candidatus Delongbacteria bacterium | reverse complement strand
GTAGAATACATATAAGTGCTATTGTCCAGAACAAAGGAGATAACAATACTGTCCAGCCTAACACGAACAGAAATGTAATCGCCGCCGGAACCATACTTCTCCGCAGGTTGTCAAACAGTTTCCAGATCGAAAGTGCAGAAAGAGGATTTTTTCTGCAGTGTCCTTCAGGACCGGGAACTAACGGCAGCAGCCATCGCCCAATCTGCCAGTCGCCGCGAATCCAGCGATACCGTCGGCTCACATCAGAGATGTAGCTTGCAGGATATTCTTCGTACAGTTGGACATTACTCAACAGGCCTGATCGCGCATAGCATCCTTCCAGAAGATCGTGACTGAGAATCTTGTTTTCCGGAAAGCGTCCTTTGAGCGCAAGTTGGAAAACATCTACATCATAGATCCCTTTACCTATGAAAGAGCCTTCATGAAACAAATCCTGGTAAACATCAGAGACGGCATTAGTGTAAGGATCAATACCTGCATCGCTACTGTTCATCCGTGCATATCTTGACCGGTTTGCACCAGGCAGACTAACAGAAACTCTGGGCTGCAGAATACCGTAACCTTCGTCAACTCTTTGCTTTCGTTTTTCATATCGAGTCCGATTGAGCGGATGCATCATTGCGCCGACCAGCTGACGAGCTACATCACGCGGTAATTGAGTATCGGTGTCCAAAGTTATAACATACTTGACATTTAACAAAATCGCAGTATCGCCTACGATGTGCGAAAATTGGTTCCCTGAGTCATTGCGAAGAAGCTCGTTTAAGGCGGACAGTTTACCGCGCTTACGCTCATAACCCATCCATATCCTTTCCTGGGGATTCCAAAGACGCGGGCGATGGAACAGAAAAAATGAATCGCTTCCGGTTCGTGGATACTTCTTATTCAGAGCTGTAATTTGTTCTTCCGCGAATCGAACCAATACCTCGTCATCCGGCATGACTTCTTCTTTTGCATCAAGAAAATCTGTCAAAAGACCAAAATGCAGGTTATTATCCTGATTTGCCAGAAATCTTACTTCAAGAGCTTCGACCAAGTCCTCAATGTTCTGAACACTTGAAAGCATAGTCGGTGTAACCACAAGAGTGCGCGCTTCCATCGGAATCCCTTTGGAATAGTCCATGCCGGGTAACGAATATGGTGTAACCATTACTGTTGCCAGCCAGTTCACCAGCGCTATAGCTAAATGACTTGTACTCAGCAGAGCGAGGATACCCAATATCACAAACTGCCAAATCGGTAAAACATCGTACTGAATCCTCATTAATATTATCCGCGCAAAGAGTACTGTAAGAAGCGTAATTGAGCCTAAATAAAGAAATAATGGGAACTGCAAACACTTTCTTTGCAAGGACTGCACTAAACTCACATGAGTTTGAGCTTCGGTTTCGAGTTGCTTCAGACCTTTGTCTATCAGATAAAACCCTATATGCCCATTTCTATCGTTGCCGTCTTTCTGTTCCACGCCAGCCAGCGCCATGTTAAGCGCATAGTGTGCCACTTCTACTTCGGAAAATCGGCTGTTCTTAGCTATTCTCTCCACAACATGCCGATAACGATCCCTTGTCGCGAAAGACATATTTTCGTAAATTCCACCCGGATCATCGCGCAATGTGTTTTCAACTGTACTCATTGTTTCAACAAACTCGCGCCAGTCCATAGCTCCCAGAAATCGAAGGCTGGATATGCTGTTGCTTATGGAAACCTGATCGGCAGCAAGTTGTCGGTTCTCTATCTGAACCAAATGCTCGACAGTAAGACTTGACTCAGCAAGTTGCTGTTCGATCCATGTCATCGGTAATGCAAAGACTGCGTTTTGTCCTTGCATCCGCCTTGCAAATTCTGCTACAAAAGTACTGGACATCGGAGGTTTCGAATTAGCCATATCCGCAACAACTATAATCAGATTTTTCGGATCTTTCTCTGCAAAATCCGACATCTTATCCGCCCATTTATCCGCAAGATTCCGGCCGGAACTGCTTGAGGCTACTATGGAAGCTACCCTGCGGAGATTCTCAATCAATGCAAGTCGCAGCATGATCGGGATTGCCCACAATTCTCCCAGTTTAAGATTAGTAACTGTCTGATATGCTGAAATGAAACTCTTGAGAATTTCCGGATCAACCCGTCCGTCACCGTGAGAAATTATCTCCAGAGCAATGCTATACACTCTCGGAAAACCGCACGATGAACCATTTTGTAGGCGCGGTAGTTCTCGACTGTAGCCTTTGGGTAAGTGCCGTTTGGCTGTACGAATTTGATCTTCAATCAGATAGAAGTTATCAAGTAACCACTCTCCGGCAGGTGTAATCCTGTAATTTTCAGTGACAGCTTCCATGAGAAGCACGCGGACATCATTTAGAATTTTTTCGTTACTTGTCAGCCGACCTAAAAGCAGGTCTGGCGCATATCCCTGTCTCAACTGATGCGAAGCTGCGAGATTCTTGCCGTGTTCTTTCATTTGGTAAGAGCTGAATAATTCGGAACGGAGTGGCAGCTCGTTTTCTGTAATCAGTTTAGTAGTGTTAAGATTAAAAAGACGCAACCCTAACCGGAGTAATGATTTTCTAATAGTAATTGTGCCCTTTTTCAAAATTGTAGCCTTCCTTTTCTGATCTAAATTGTGTTTGAACCGCATTAAATCCAAACACTATCCTTTATTTATAGAAATTCTGAATATGATAACTAACTTCTACATATTTCATAAGAGCATAAAACACGAAATTTACCCTTTTGAGTCAATATAACTCTTTTTTCATATTAAAACAAAATTAATTCTATCATTTTATCCGTGACTTTTTCTCTGAAATAGCGGTCATGCGAAACAACAATCAGCGTTCCCTGATAGTTCATGATAGCATTTTCGAGCGCTTCTCTTGACTCGATTTCAAGATGATTCGTCGGTTCGTCAAGTATGAGTACCGTTGGTTCAGTCATCAGTATCTTTGCCAGAGCCGTCTTGCTTCTTTCACCGATGCTCAGACCGGAAATAGGTCTGAAAACCATATCTTTTTCGATCTTCAGGCATCCTAGAAGCGTTCTTGCCTTGCTCTGCATAAGATTATTTCCCTGCGTAACTTCTTCGAGAATTGTTTTTGAAAAATCCAGATTTTCAAATTCCTGAGCGTAATAACCGATCTTCACCGACGGTGACCATCTTACCGTTCCGTTCTCTGCAGTTAAATTCCCTGTCAGTAATTTTAAGAGCGTACTTTTCCCGCTACCGTTCTGTCCGCAGACCGCCAGCCTGTCGTTACGGTTCAGTTCAAAGGAAAGACCGTCAAAAAGAAATTTTCCGGAAAATCCGAAAGACAAATCCTCAACTCTCAAGGCAACATTACCGCCTTTACTTTCCCCCTCTATCGAAAACGAGCGTTTCTTCTCTATGAACGGCTTCTCGGACTCCGCTTTTTCAATAAGTTTCTCCATTCTCGTTTCAATATTCTTTGCTTTCTGCATCGCATATTTCGCAAAGTTCGTGATGGAATTATATGTTTTAGCATTGCCTTCCGTCCCTGTGCTCGCCTGATGGGTTTCCGCCCACTGTTTCCTGTCCGAATATGCCTGCTTGAGCTGTTTGATCTTTCTGTTCGCGGTTTTCTGCTGTTCAATCTTATAATTCAGCTCCCTTTCCTGTTCCTGCCTGTAAAGTGAATAATTCCCGCCGTATTCCTTCAAACCGTCCCTTCCGAGCTCCCATATTTTCCTTGTGCAGTTATCAAGGAATTTACGGTCGTGACTGACCACAATGTAAGGCGTTTTAATATTTCTCAGATAATTCTCAAGCCAGACGAGAGAATCCTCATCAATATGGTTCGTAGGTTCATCCAGTATCAGAAGGTCAGGTTCGCTCAATAATAACGAAGCAAGCGCAAGTTTGGTCTTTTCCCCTCCGCTGAACGATGACACAGCCCTTTCAAGGTCTTCTTCGCAAAAACCGAACTGTCCGGCTATTCTTTCAATATCAGCCTCAAATCTGAATCCGTCGAATTTTTCATAATCATACCATAAAAGAACAGTTTCTTCCGCATCTGCGTTATTCTCTTCACTCTCCGACAACCTTTTCCGCAATTCCCCAAGCTCAGGTTTCGTATTAAAAAAATAATCGATCATCTTAAGATCATCATCAAAACCCGGTTCCTGAGGCAGATAAGCAACATTATCCGCATTATTCCGATGCAAATCACCCTCAAAAGGAAGCTGCCCGAGAAGGATCTTCAGCAAAGTAGTCTTACCGCAGCCGTTACTCCCGATAAGCCCGATCTTACTGTCCTTATCAACTGTAAAACTGATATTTTTCAATATCTCATTCTCGGCTTCCTCGTATTTAAAACTGATATTCCGTCCCTGTATATAAAGCATAATTTCCTCCATCATTTATTCATTACCTGTAACAATTGCAGTATTTGATTTCGGATTGATCAGGAAACGAATTGACGATCGTCAATTTCCCCGTGTGGAACTAAAGAATGTGAAAACTTATTCGTGAAGCGATTCTAAAATACCGTCAGGATCCTAATTACCGGTTAAATATGTGTTTATCATGCTGACTCCTGCGGTTAAATTTACTATTCAAGTACAAGCAGAATTTAAGGAAATAATTCATAAAATGCAAGGGGGATTTGATATCCGTTTTAATTCAATATTTCATGAAGTTTTTGAATTGACTGTAACTCTTTTTTCAACTGCTTTGATTTATTCCTAAAATAAGCAATGATCTCTTTAGAAGTTTTACCTTTAATTTCTAAATAATTCTTATCCCTTATTTCTCTAACTAATTTAACAGCATCAATATTTTTATGCATTTGTAACCTCCATTGGAGAATAAATCTCTATCGTTTTATAACCCATTTCTAAATTGACTGCATTAAAAAGTCTGATCTTATCGAACCGTACTATATGTTTGAAATTCCAACTAACAAGTAAATCAACCTTATTGATCGTTGCCAATGCTATATGTAATCCATCCTCAAAAAACTTCTCAGGAAGAATTCCCCTTTTCTGATACTCCTTTGCAAGCATTACTGCTTCGTCAGTAAGTTCTAAGAAAATCGAATTGTGCTGTAATATTTCAAAGTATTTTAGTTTAATCCTCTCTGGTGCCGACTCAATTTCGCTTCCGACTACTTCTGACAATACAGGAATAAATATACCGTTTTTTATATCTTCAATAAGGCTATTCGACCACAATTTGAATTCTTTGTCAAAACAACCACCAATTACGGAGGTATCAATATATATCTTTTGTATGTTCATACTCATAATTTACATTATTATTATTTAAAAGTCAAAAACAAAAGGTTGAATATAACTCTTTATATAACATCCCTCTCAAATTCTCGGAAACAAGATCACTTTCTCTTTACTTTTGATCGCTTCGATCGCTTTTTGCGCACCGTCGGGTATGACCGGTTCGTATAATTCTGACGCGACCAGCAACAGATAAGAAACATTATTCAAAGTGACTTCAGCATCTTCAGGTTTCTGCTTCCACGGCTCTTTCTCATGAATATGCTGATTGCCGAGAGAAACCATTTCGTTGATAACATACACCGCATTATGCAGTTCAAATTCCTCGCATCCCACGCAATAAAGACCTTCATAATGCTTTTTATAAATATCACCCTTGCCGTCACAAATTTCCCAAATCCTCTGTGCACTCGAATGATGCTCCTTTGAAGATGTCCGGTAAAAGAAATCATGATCTATCCTGAACTTTGAACAAAAGTCAAGCCACTTTGGAATAAGCCCATCCAGATACACTTCCGGCGTTGTCCCGTGCTCCTTTGCAGTAGAAAGCACCTTCAATCCGTGCTCATCAACACCCATGTGAGGAACCGAATTCGCATAAGGCAAAGTCGTAGTAATGTAAAATTTTTTGAAGTTGATCTCCTTTCAATATGTTTAATTTCCACTCATCATCTGAGTATCGAATATTTAAGAAAATAATGCGCGAATGTCAAAGGGTTTTTGGGGGGATTTTGTAACTTCGCTTTAATAAATGGCTGTATAGTTATTTTTATCTAATAAATATTTCTTCTATCAAACTAAATCACTCACTCTTGTTACATGTCTGAAATTGATTCCGTCAAATATTTCAAAATGCCTTTCACCACAAAAGATTTTTTGTTGCTCTTCTTTCCTTAGCTTGTCGAGATCAGCAGTTGATTTTGTCTCAGCTACAAAGTAGATTTTCTTTTCATTTTTCATTATTACAGCCCAATCTGGGTTGTATGTGCCTATTGGAGTTTGGATTTTGAACCAGAAAGGCAGTTTGAAATAGAATTCAACCTGTTCGCTTGATTCGCAATCTTTGGCAAATCTGCTTTCGATGCTGGAGTCCAAAGGCATATATTTTTCGTAAATAGTCTTTAAATTATCTTTTACTTCAAAAGTCAAATCGTCGAGATAGGTCTCTACTTCGTTTTCCTCAAATAATCTCATTTCATACTCTGAAGAACCTATCTTTTCGTACTTGATGCCTTCAACCATAAGATTGTTGAGAGTTTTTCTTATAGCTGTAACCGCGGAATCAAGAAACATCTGTGGATTTACGATTATATCTGAAATTTTACCGGACTCTTTAAGTATTGACAGAATTGTACCCCTCGTCAACTCAGTTCTTTGTTGAATATATCCTAAAACATCAGGTATCGGGAAATTCATGTTATAAATTCTTTTCCTATCTGAAACATAGGATGTATCAATTCCTTTCTTTGACATGGTCAATTCGACTTTAGTCGAACGGATAGACGGTGGTTCGATCTTAGGCATCACTCTTATTATATTTGACGATTTTTCGATTAACTCCTTAGTGCTGTAATTTACGCGATAAGTTGTTTTTCGCTTTATCCTTTCCCATATATCAAGAAATTTTGGATCTGCTTCAAACCCTTTTCGGTAGTGTACTTTTTCGCGATTGCCTTTATTTTTGATCCTACCTTCAAAAGATACTCCGCAGTCTTCTTCAATCTCATTTTGCAACATTTTGGCGAAATCTTCATAAGACTCGTTTGCTATAACCGTGAGCCTGTTTATATTTCTGTCGTAAGTTCTTATTCCTTCCCGCGTTACAGATAACCTTAAACCTCGCCCGATTTCCTGTCGTTTTTTCATGTCCGATTTCGTCTCGTTCAAAGTACAAATTTGAAATACATTCGGATTATCCCAGCCTTCCCTTAAAGCGGAATGTGAGAAAATGAATCTGAGAGGAATATTTATATCAAGTAATCTTTCTTTATCCTGCATAATCAATTTATAAGTATCGTCGTCGGCTTGAGTTTCTCCGGAAGTATCCTTGAAAAGTCCTTTTTTATCTGCAGAAAAATAACCGTTATGTGCTTTAGACACTTCGTATTTATTTAAATATGCGAAGGCAGGTTGAGTAGAAAATTCATTATAAATTTCTTCAAACCATTCCGCAAACTTTCCCTTAGTCGAAATACCTGCGCTATCGTAACTTCTATAATTTGAAACCCTATCAATAAAGAAAAGGCTCAGAACTTTAATTCCTTTCGGATTTAGCCGTTTTTCTTTTTTCAAATGCTCTTCAATTGTTTTTCTGATCTGGAATTTCATTATCTCATCGGTCATTCCGCCTTGCCGATCACCTACATACAAGATCAATCCATTCGATAGCGAAATACATTTGTTCGATACATCAATTTCCTCAATAATGAATCCCTCTTTATAAACCTCCCGTTCGTTTGAAAGCTTATAAATATCATCTCCGACTTTTACTGTTACAGATTTCTTTTTTACACCATTATCAGAGTTCGTATCAATTTTAATCTTCGCAGAAACCTTCGTTTTAGTTGCCGATACAGATTCAATTTGAAGATATGCATTATTTGAGTTGTTTTCAGATACTACAGAATCCACTTCGATCTGCTTTACCAAGCCAAGATCGTAAGCTTTAACAGGATTGAGACTATACACAAGATTATATAAATTCACATGAGTAGCAGAATAACGGAATGTGCACAAAGGATTTAAATTTGAAATCGCTTTCTTTCTTATTTCCGTTTCCATATTTTGCGGTTCATCCACAATGACAATTGGATTGACAGCCTGGATAAATTCAACCGGACATTGACCGGTAAGCTTATCATTCGGACGGTTTATAATATTTTCGTCTTTTGCGAACGAATCAATATTTATAACAAGTATCTCAATATTGTTATTAGATGCGAAACTACGCAGTGAAGATACTTTCTTTGAATCATAAACCTGAAAATTTACCGGAGTTTTATCGTAGATACTCTGTAAATGATCGTGCGTGATCTGAAGATTTTTCAGCACACCTTCTCGAATAGCTATACTCGGCACAACAATAACATATTTCTTAAAACTGTACAGCTTATTTAATTCGTAAATCGTGCGTAAATAAACATAAGTTTTCCCGGTGCCTGTTTCCATCTCAATTGAAAAATTCATACCTTCAAATTTTTCCTGAGCAGAAATTTCATTTTCAAGTTGAACCACTTTGAGATTTTCAAAAATCTGCTTTTCTGAAAGAATAAGCTTATTCCCGACACCGGAAACCATATTCAACTTATCTTTTTCTGCTATCAAAAAAGAAAGATGAGAATCACTGCATGGCTGACCTTCAAAAATACTTGTTACAGCTTTTATTGCATTGATTTGAAAATCTTGATTTGCGTCGAAT
>JAKLPX010000200.1 GCA_022013635.1 Candidatus Delongbacteria bacterium | reverse complement strand
TGATATAAATGCAGGATTGACCGGTGTTTTGCATAACGCATTGTCATGGGGTGACTGTGACAATGACGGTGATCCCGATCTGATCATTACCGGACTTACAGGTGATCTGATAAAGAAAACAGTGCTCTATAAAAACAATTCCGGAATATTTACCGATGCAGCCGCAGGCCTGACCGACTTATATTACAGTTTTGCTGCATGGGGCGATTACGATAACGACGGTGACCTTGATATTCTTTTAGCCGGCTATGGGGGATTATACAACTATGAATCAGTTATTTACAGAAACAATTCAACTGAAAAAAATACAATTCCGACAGTTCCTTCAAATTTAATTTCATCGGTAACATGGAACGATGTAAATTTAAGCTGGAATAAATCAACCGATGCGCAGACTCTGCAGAACGCATTGACATATAATCTGATGATAAGCACTGTTCCTTATGGATCATATTCAAATGTCAGCTCGCAGGGAACTTTCAACGGAACAAGCTGGAGTCAATCGGTAACCGGTAACTACCTGTTCTATTATGTTGTTGCTGTTGCTGAATAATATAATACGGGATTTCCTTCATTATCAATTCCTTTTTCTTTAAAACCGTACGCTTTCAGAGCTTTAATACCTGCCGGATTTTCTTTCCACAGCGTATCATACAATTCAAGCCCGTTCCACTCATTAAAGAACACCGAAAAAATATGATCAAGAGCTTTTCTGCCGATCCCTTTGCTGCGAAATTCATATTTAACTTTAATATTTAATTCGGCAATCTTTTTTTCAGGATCGAACCTGTGAAAACTTACTTCTCCGGCGCATGAGCCTTCATAAAATATCAAAAAATAGCAGTTCCTGTCTTTACTGTTAGCAAACATATAATCAAACCATTTTGTGAAGCCTGTATCATCTATAGGGACGATCCCGCCTACATCAGCCATTGTTTTTTCATCTTCCCAAATGCTTCTGACATTTTCATAGTCTGACAGGGAAGGTATGCGGAATTCAATTTCACTCATGGAAGGAATATAATTGAAATTATCATTTATCGCAATAATTCATTGACAAGGTGAATTGTTTTGATTATATTACAGTTCTAAGAATACACTTAACGGGTAAATGATATTGGATATATTATTCGGTAATAATAAGATCAGGAAAGCGTGCAGGAACGCTTCCGGAAAGCTAAAAAGACGGATGGCTTGACCTGGAGAAAGTGAAGGCGGTAAAACTTATCAAAGTGGAGGACTATCATGGCAAATAAAATAATAAATGAATATATCCCTGAATCTGTCACGCATCCCGGAGAAACTCTGAACGATATTCTTGAAGAAAGAGGGATGTCGCAACTTGAACTTGCAGTTAGGACAGGGCGACCTAAGACTAAGTTAAATGAGATCATTAAAGGGAAGATCTCCATAACTCCCGAAACAGCAATTCAGCTAGAAAATGTTCTTGGAATACCAGCGGATTTCTGGAATACCCGTCAGAAGAAATATGATGAAAATATAGCCAAAAAGGAAGCTGCAGTAAGAATGGCTGAATATACGGAATGGCTTAAATCCATGCCGGTGAATGAAATGATAAAGCTGGGATGGTTAAAGAAATTTGAAGATAAAGCTCTTCAAACATGGGAGCTGCTCAAGTTCTTCGGAATCAATTCACCGACAGAATGGAAGAATATCTGGGGTTGCAAAGAGATAGCTTTCAGGCAATCATTTTGCTTTAAGAAAAACCCTGAAGCCACATCAGTCTGGTTGAGAAAAGGTGAGCTTGAAGCTCAGAGTATCAAATGTTCATCATTCGATAAACAGAAATTTGGTTCAGTTTTGAGGTCAATATTGCCAATGACAAACGAATCTCCGGAAAAATTTGAATCCGAAGTAATAAAACTTTGTGCTGCTGCAGGTGTAGCAGTTGCTTTTGTTCCTCCGCTTAAAGGAGTTCCGGTTTACGGTATAACGAGATGGCTCAATCCGGATAAGGCTCTGTTACAACTTTCTCTTAGAGGCAAATATGAGGACATTTTCTGGTTCACTTTCTTCCACGAAGCCGGTCATATATTACTCCATGGTAAAAAGGACATTTTCATCGAAAGCTCAGAAAATAAGGATGAAAAAGAAACCGAAGCGGATGTTTTCGCTCGGGATTGTCCAATTCCTTTCGAAAATTGGCAGAATTTTATTCAGTCAGGAAATTATAATACAAAGAAAGCGGTTACTGATTTTGCAGAAAAACTCGGTATTTCACCTGCGATAGTTGTCGGAAGGCTACAACATGAAAAGTTTATTGAATTCTCGCATTTAAACGATATGAAAAGAAAATTCGATTTCGTAGAATAAACTACAGGATACCGGCATGAACAAAAATATATCTGATTTGATCAAACTTGGTGAAGGCTATCATGCGGAATTCAAGGAATCGCTTGATAAAAGCACGGTCGGATTTGGCTATACCGCATTCTTTACGACGACATTTAATAGAATTATCCCTGACAAAACTACTAATAAAATGTCAGGGAAGAATGTAGCTGATGTGTCAGGTAAAACTACCGATAAAACTACAGGAAAGAAACTACAGGAAAGAAACTACAGGAAAGAAACTACAGGAAAGCTTTTAAACCTTATTAAGAATCATCCTTCGATTAAAATACCAGATATAGCTATGACTCTTGGTTTAACTGAGGATGGGGTTAATTACCATTTAAGAAGTCTGAAGAAGAAAAACATTATTAGAAGGATAGGCGGCAGAAAACAAGGCTATTGGGAGATCATTGAAAATGATTAACTACGGAAAAGAAACTACGGAAAAGAGACTACAAGAAAGAAACTACAGGATAAAAGTTTACAGGATAAAAACTACTAATTAAACTACGAGAAAGAAACCATGACCTTAGACCAATACATTTCAAACCTTAACAGGCATTATAAACTCGGGAACGCGACTGAGCACACTTTTCGGGGCGACCTTCAGCAGCTTATCGAAAGCATCTGTCCCGGCATTATGGCGACCAACGAGCCGAAGAGGCAGAAGTGCGGAGCTCCGGATTACATTCTGACGAAAAAGGGAGTGCCTGTAGGATTTATTGAAGCTAAAGACATAGGTTCTGACCTTGACAGCAAAAGTTATAAGGAGCAATTCGACCGCTATAAAAATTCACTCTCCAGCCTGATATTTACGGACTACCTGACATTCCAATTCTACCGTGACGGTGAACGCAAGGAAAAGATCGTCATAGGGGAGATCAGAGGCAATTCGATCCATCCTCTTGAAAGGAACTTCGATTCATTTACATATCTTCTAAAATACTTTGTCGAACAACCCGCGCAGACCATTAAGAGCCCAAAGCACCTCGCACAGATGATGGCCAACAAGGCAAGACTATTATCGGATGTAATAGGCAACGCACTTATTTCTGATGTGACTACGGAAGAGAACAGTACTTTAAAAGACCAATTGAGCGCATTTAAGGACATTCTCATTCACGACATAACTCCCAAGGCTTTCGCAGATGTTTACGCGCAGACGATAGCTTACGGCATGTTCGCGGCAAGACTTCATGATGCAACACTCGATTCATTCTCAAGACAGGAAGCAGCCGAACTCATCCCAAAATCTAACCCTTTCTTAAGAAAACTCTTTGCATACATAGCCGGACCCGACCTTGACGACAGAATAAAGTGGATAGTTGACGATCTGGTAGAAATATTCCTTCACTCCAATGTAGCCGAACTGCTCAAAGACTTTGGAAAAGAGACCAAGACCGAAGACCCGATAATCCATTTTTACGAAACATTCCTTTCCGAATACGATCCCAAACTCAGAAAAGCCAGAGGAGTATGGTACACACCGCATCCCGTAGTCAGCTTTATCGTCCGGGCAGTTGACGACATCTTAAAGACAGAATTCAACCTTCCCATGGGACTTGCAGACTCTTCAAAAATAAAAATAAAAGTTGATGAGCACGGAAAAAAGATCGAGCAGGAAGTCCATAAAGTACAGATATTAGATCCCGCAACCGGAACAGGCACATTTCTCGCAGAAGTCATAAAGCACATCTACGATAATAATTTTAAATCTATGCAGGGAATATGGAGCGACTATGCCGAAAACAACCTACTCCCGCGCCTAAACGGATTCGAACTTCTAATGGCAAGCTACGCAATGGCCCATCTCAAATTAGACCTTCTCCTAAAAGAAACAGGCTACGCGCCCAAAACCGACAGAAGGCTCAAAATATACCTAACCAACAGCCTTGAAGAATACCACAAAGACACCGGAACACTATTCGCAAGCTGGCTAAGCTCCGAAGCCAACGAAGCCAACCGCATCAAACGCGACGCACCCGTCATGGTCATCATGGGCAACCCTCCTTATTCCGTCAGCTCAAGCAACAAAAGTGAATGGATCGAAAAACTCATGGTTGACTATAAGAAAGACCTGAACGAAAGAAACATTCAGCCGCTCTCTGACGATTACCTAAAATTCATACGCTTCGGGCAGTATTTTGTTGAGAAGAACGGGGAAGGAATTCTCGCATATATTTCAAACAACAGCTTCATTGACGGAATAATCCACAGGCAAATGAGAAAAAACCTCCTTGAAACATTCGACAAAATTTATATCCTCGACCTTCACGGCAATGCCAAGAAAAAGGAAGTTTGTCCCGACGGATCAAAAGACGAAAATGTCTTTGACATCATGCAGGGCGTAAGCATAAACATATTTGTTAAGAAGAGGGCAAAATGAAAGAAGAAATCTACATTAAGACAATTAAGCAGATCAAATCCGACATACTTCAAAGCAGATTCCTCGTATCAAAGATCGCAAATAAAGAGCTTCTGTTCCTATATTTCAAAGTAGGTTCGATTATATCGGATAAAGTAACTAAAGAGAAATGGGGAAGCAAAACAATTGAGAATCTTTCGGCAGATCTTCAAAAAGAGCTGAAAGGCCTTAGAGGTTTTTCTTTCACAAATTTGAAAAGGATGAGGCAATTTTATGACCATTGGATACCTTATTTAATTAGTCAGCCATCTATAAAAGACTCAATTAGCCCGTTGACAACGGGCCAAATAGGAGTACCTGTAAATATAATTAGCCCGTTGATAACGGGCCAATTTGTGGAATTGTTCACTATTTTGACATTTACAGCACATTGCGAGATAATGTCTAAGGCTAAAAGTATTGAGGCTAAAGTGTTTTATATCAGTAAAGCTGCTACTGAGTTTTGGAACATCGACAATATTAAGCGGAACATCAAAAGCAGGTTATTCGAAAAACAAGGTAAACTTCCAAATAATTTTGGAGTAACACTACCCGAAAAAAGCAGAGAAAAAGCTCTTGCCGCTTTCAGAGACCAGTACCTTCTTGACTTCGTCAGAATATCGGACGAAGATGAGGACGACGAGAAAGTTCTTGAAAACGAGATCGTCAGGAATATTAAGAAATTTCTAATGTCTCTCGGTAACGACTTTGCTTTCATTGGCAATCAGTACAGACTTATTGTCGAAGATGAGGAATATTTTATAGATATTCTTTTTTATAACAGAAAACTTCAGGCACTGATCGCATTTGAACTTAAATCAGGCAAATTTAAGCCTGAATATCTTGGTAAAATGAATTTCTATCTGTCCGCTCTTGACGAATACGTAAAACTTGAACACGAAAATCCGTCAATAGGTATCATACTATGCAAAGAAAAGAAAAACAAGATAGTCGAATTCTCATTCAGGAACTTTGACAGAGCTATGGGCGTGGCGACATATTCGACAAGCACGAAACTACCCGCAAAATATAAAAACATCCTGCCTGATGAAAAAACTTTAAAAAAGCTGATGGACTAAACTATGAAAAAAAATAAAATAGCACGAGTATTCCACTTTGACCTGCACGGCACAAGAGACCAAAAATATGAATTTTTAAATCAAAACTCAATCAGCACAATAAACTGGACTGAACTCGAAACAGCCGAGCCTAATAATTTCTTTGTAAAAAAAGATTTCACAGGTAGCGGACAATATGAAGAAGGATTTAAGATTGATGAATTTTTTAAAGAATACAACAATGGTATCGAAACTGGAAAAGATGCATTTTTTTACTCTTTCAAAAAGAATGAATTGATTAATAAAATCGTAACAGCCTTTCAAAATAAAAATGAAACTATAAGAAAATATT
>JAKLPX010000199.1 GCA_022013635.1 Candidatus Delongbacteria bacterium | reverse complement strand
CTTTGTCAATGTATTCATATAATTCTTGTTTTACTTCATCATCTAAATACGAAATTACACTATCAGGGTTAAATCTCCAAAACTCACCGTCAATAACAGAATAATGTAATAAATCAATCTCTTCCCCTGTTCCGATATGCACATTTGTCAAAGGTATGACGGTTATTTTATATCTTGCCATTTACTCATCAACCTCATTGAAATTAATTACGGGAGTATAAGCATAATGCCTTATTTTTTCGTCACTGTGAATGTTTTTTAATAAACAGCCTGTAAATTTCTCGCTTATACTGTCAAACGATGATCCTGATTTATACATAATAACCGGTTTTTTGAACGGATATTTTGTAATTGCATAGTCGCCTCCGAGTTTACCGAATTTAGTAAATAAGTCATATCGAAAATTTGACACATCATTCTTATTATTAATTACAAAATTTGATAACGCCATAGCCCTGTTACCTTTTTTGGGAAAAACTGTTTCGCTGATTTCCTTTACGACAATTATTCCTTTACCGATTGATTTGTTCGCTCCAAATCCGCTTTCAAATGCTTTAACAAATAAGTTCTTGGCTTTTTCTTTATCATAATCAGTGAGTACGAAAATATCAAATAACGAATTTTCTTTATACCAGGATTCTGTAGAAGAGTATAAAGCCTGATCTTCATCCATAGTACCTGAAATTCTGTTTATAGTATTATGCAATCCGGCAACAGTTTTCAAATAGGAATTTTCTCTCAAAAATTCTATTTTTTTAAAATCCTTAACTAATTCTGATTCTGATACCGGAATAGAATCAAAAAAATATTTATTTGGTATATATTGAATCTTCTTTATTTGTTTATAGGTTTCTATTTGCTCAAAAGTTATGTCAGATGAAGATAATTGCGGTTTAAAAATAGGCTTAGGTAAAAATCCGTGCGGGAATGCAGAAGATAAAATAACAGGAGGGTTTCCGTTATCATATTGGCTCAAAAATTCCTCTAAGGCGGCATTTCCTTCACTGAATTTAATTGCCCAGCAAATATGACCGAAAATAGTATCGGCATGTAGCGGAGTAGCCAGTGCCGATTTTAATTGAATTGTAATAACATAAGAAAACATTAATCAACCTTTGGCAATTCTACTTTTAAGCCGTCAACCTGCAGATTCTCAAATTTGATCTTACCGTTGCCTCTGCTTCCGCCTCCGCCGAGATAATCGAGTTCTAACAAAGCCAAAGATTTTAATACAACTTCGTTGAGATATTTTTCATCTGCGACTCCGCCATCGCCGGTATCAATTATTTTAAATAAAATATCAAGCCTGAACTTGACCCCCGGAACTACTCTTTCTATTGGTCTCGGATTTGCCACTGCTGTAATTCTATTTATTGTATTTTCATTCTTTTCCTCAAGAATAGGAGTATTATTGTCTAAAAAGTCTTTTTTTATTGTTTCTAAAATAAAACTATCCCTTACAATAATTCTGGTCGGCCCTTGCTGAGAGTCTTTGTTCGAACTTCCATAAACCCGGCATACTTCGCACTTTCCGCAACTGCAGGGTTTGCCGTCAGAAGCTATTACCTTGCCTGTTTCCCACTCAATCAGACTTCTCATTTTACCTTTTAAAGAAGAGCCCGGAATATACGGATCACTTGTAACGGGATGTTTTATTATGGGATTATCCATTCCGCCGATCTCTATTGTGTCGCTGCTGCCCCCGATATGCAGCCCGGTAATCACAACGATATCGCCTGCTATTTTCTTTGTTTTCAATAGTTTCATTTTATAATCTCCGCTTTTATTTTACGCTATCGCCGCCAAGGCCGTAATAAAAACCGACAACGGCTTCAAACATTTTGGAAAAAGCTTTTAAATCTTTTTCGTCTTCAATCGAATATATGCCCGTATTTATAAACTCGGTAAATTTATCATAATAAGGTTTATTGAACCTGCCGACTTTTTTTTCCGTATTTGCGTAAGCGACTTTGGATTTTATCATTTTCACCAAAGGTTTTACAGTATCCCAGTTTTTTTCATAGTCGTATTTTTTTTCTAAAGATTTTATTTCGTAAAAAAATTTTCTTAACTGGCTTGATGATACGCCGTTTTTATTTCTGCCGGAAACAAAGAATAAACTTTGGGCAATTTTTTCGGCTTCTTCGTCAAGTATCCTGAAATTTATTACTTTTTTTCCGTTATCGTCAAAGAATTTAATTTTTTCCATTTTTTTTCTCTCCTTTGTTTTTATAAAGCGCGTAAGTTACGGGAATTTTCAATGTTTTATCGGTAATGCTTTTTTCGAGCATATCTTTCAAATATGTTTGTTCTCTTCTTGCCAATGAATAATATAAATGTGATTTCCAAAGCGCATTTCCCTGTTTGTAATTACTGTTTTCCGATAAATCTATATATCTTTTCTGGTAATCCAACAATCCAAAAACGAAATGTGATGATAATTTTCTCTTTTTATCTTTTTCGTTTAACAATTCATCAAGTTTTTCCCACAATTTTTTTAATTCTTTAAGTTTTTCCCATTTTACCGTTTCGCCGAACAGGGTAAGAGAGTCTTTGCCGTTATTCTTAGACATTTCAAGGGCTTCCTGTGCGTTATCCATAGCAATCTCTATCGGATAATTAAATCGAAACAAAGTAATTCCGGCTGAAACAGTTAATTTATTTTCTACTCCGATAACTTTCATAAATTCACTTCTAAAGTTCACAGCAAAAGTTATTATAGCATCCCAATGCCCGACGACACAAATATCATCTCCGCGTGAGAACACTATTCGTATATCTTTGTACCTCGCATCGGCTTCAATAAAATTATTAAGCCCTGATGTAAAAAAATCATTTATTATTCTGCTCAACTCGGTATATTTGTAAATCGTGATCCCTTTTTTTAATTCAAGAGAAAGAAAATAGTTCAGATTGTCAATGTTAGCTCTGAACATAGCTAGATACTTTGCGCCTTTTATAGGTCTTGATATTTCTTCAAATATTTTTTTAACACTATATGAAGTGTCAATTTCGTTCCTGTAATCTCCAGAAAGCACGAAATCTTCAGAGGTATTTAATATTGTACTTAATTTATTTTGTCTCGCTGCCTCAGCATCCTGTGCAATTTTTCTGAATAATAATTCTATTTTACTTTGCATGAGATCGTTAAATGATGCTTCCACTCCCTCTGAAATACTGATTGTAAGCTCTCCAAAATATTTCTTTATGCATTCAGTATCAATTTCCTTTCTTATAATCTTTAATTTATCTTTTGTAGAAGATATATTCGGCAATAAAAGCAAAAATTTATCTCCTGTTGACATCAATTTACATTCATCGGCCAAATTCAGCTGATTCAGTATTTTTGCAGCGTAATTTGAATTATTTATGCTGTACGAATATTTTTGAATACCGCTTATATCGCCGGAGACAAAAAGGTATTTTTTTTCTTCCCTGTCATTGTTTGCGCTAGTATTTTCCAAATATTCCTGTAGCCGCATATTATTTTCATTTATTAGGTTTTCATTCATTGTTCACCTGAATATTATTGAAACGGAATTATATGCCCTTTCCGACTATTTATCAAGATAAAAAAACAAAATATTCCTTATAGGTAATCTATAAAAGTTCTTCAAAGAAATAAAAGTTGCTACTCATATTTAATAGCTG
>JAKLPX010000198.1 GCA_022013635.1 Candidatus Delongbacteria bacterium | reverse complement strand
TAACAACGCTGTTCCTTTAATAAATGTTGAAACCGAAAAAGCTGAAAAATTATTTCAATCCGCTTTGAACGATCTTGAGTTGGCCGATAAATTTAAAAGCGACGATTTCATCACCAAAGATATCATCGCAACGATAAATCTGCAGTTGGGCAATAAAGATAAAGCCATTGACGGATTTCAAGAAGCGATACCGTATGGCAACAGATATATTTCAGAATTACGAGAATCCGTAAAAAAGGATGGCGATAAAGAAGGATTAAAAGAAAAAGAAATAGAAAGTACTTTTAAGAATATTGTAAACGCTTATATAAACATATTCAATTTATATACCGAAAGAGAAGAGAGTGAAAAAGCTCTTGAAGCTCTAAACAAGGTTTTGGAGTTTGATCCTGCAAACAAAGAAGCCCTGCTTCAGATGGCAAAATATTATGAGAACAGAAAAGAATTCGAGAAGGCTCTGCCGATGTATGAAAAAATGCTTGAAATCGAGCCGGATAATATTGATGTTCTTTTCAATCAGGGAATTTTATTTAAAAGCAGTAAAGATATAGATAAGGCCATCGTTAATTTTGAAAAGATCATCGGTATCAACCCCGACGATGCCGAAACGATGTATTTTCTTGCTTTATTCTATACTGAAAAAGAACAGTATCAAAAAGTTGTAAATCTGATAGAACCTAAATTCGAAAATTTTTCCGACGAATGGAAGGACAAAGTATCTGATTATATTCAGGTTGCCTTGGTAAAAATCGGAAGAGCAATAGACGCAAAAAATTATCAGAGAAACTAATTTTTAGTTTTAAATTTAAAAAGCAGGTAAATCAACCTGCTTTTTTTTTAAACTTTTATAAAACAAATTAGTTAAATTTAAAAATATGGAACAAAACGAGAATAAAAAATGAGCCAGAACAATTTAAAGATCGAACCGGAAATAGATATGAACAGAATCCCTTCTCATGTAGCCGTAATCATGGATGGAAACGGAAGATGGGCGAAAAAGCAGGGATTAAACAGGGTAAACGGGCATAACGAAGGAGTAAACTCAGCAAGGGACATAATCGAAACTTCAGTTGATTTGGGAGTAAAATTTTTGACGCTTTATGTTTTTTCAAAAGAAAACTGGAATCGTCCCGAATTTGAAGTAAATTGTTTAATGTCTCTCCTCGTTGACACAATAGCACGCGAAATAAAATCTTTAATGGAAAAGAATGTCAAAGTTATTCCGATAGGAGAGATTAACGATCTCCCGGACGGCGCGAAAAATTCCTTATTTAATGTTATAGAGAAAACGGGAAGCAATACGGGAATGACGCTTATGCTTGCAATCAGTTATTCAGGCAGGGAAGAGATAATAAATGCGGTTAATAAATTGCTTAAAGAGGGAAAAACAAGCGTAAGCGAAGAAGATTTCAGGAATTATTTATATGTAAAATATGCTCCGGATCCTGAATTATTAATCAGAACCGGCGGCGAAATGAGAATCAGCAATTTTTTATTATGGCAAAGCGCATATACGGAGTTCTATATAACAGAAAAATTATGGCCGGAATTCGGAAAGTCCGATTATCTGCAAGCTATAATAACTTATCAGAACCGCGAAAGAAGATTCGGAAAAACTTCTGAACAGATCAAAGGAGATAAAAATTGATAAAATGCTTTCTGTTTTTATTATTATTTATTACTGTAAGCGCATATAGCCGGACTTCTAAAATCGTCCATGATCAATCAGGTGTGGCGATTATCGAAAATATTCAGAATGATTTCAGGTTTCAGAGCGAGAATATTAACGGCAGTATCCTAAAAAAGATAATTTTACCCGAGGATTATCTTTTGGCGAGTCGCTACCCTGAAACTGAATTTTATGAGAAAATATTTTATTTTGCCGTTCCAGACGGAAGCAAAGCAAAATTGAATTATAATGTATTAAACTCTGTCTCATTAGTCACAAGCGAATTGGTTCCGGCTCAGAAGTTTATTAAAGGAGGCGTTGGAATTCTGTCAGCGGTTTATGAAATCCCTGAAAAGCGGCTTGAAAGGAATCTGCCTCATGCCGAAATCAGCTATGCAGGTTATATAAACAGAATGAATGTATATAAGCTTATTTTCAGACCACTGACTATAGACGGAGGTAAAGCATATCTTGCAACAAACATCAGCATAAAAATTAAATTTGATATTGAATTTGATAACGACAAGGCAGAAAATATTAAACCGGCAGATCTGTTTGAAGAAAATATTATCAATTTGGATTATGCCAAAAATAATCCTGTCAATAAGCAAAAAGAAATTGTTCAAACATTTTTAGACAGACAAACAGAATGGGTAAAAATAAAAATTAAAGACGAAGGCATTTATAAAATATCAGGTGCTTCTTTAAAAAATTTGGGTTTAGATATCTCATCCGCCATAACCGAAAGAGTTAAAGTGTATTCAAGCGCAGGCAAGGATATTAATAACAATCCTGTTGATTCTCTATTTCCGGTTTATCACGGCGCACAGGAAATTTCAAGAAGGATCGTTGACGGTAACGGCGACGGATTTTTCAACGATAATGATTATATTATTTTTTATGCCGTTCAAACGACTTCGAGGGATTCGGGGAAAGCAGTATATTACTTCGATAAATACTCTGAAAATACTTTTTATTGGATTGACCTGGGGATCGGAACTCTTACCGCAGGTAAAGATATACCGCAATTGGCAAGTCCATTACCGGGTTATGTTGGAGAATTTGCGGTTTTTCAAAGGTATGAATTTTCCGAATCAAGAAATTCACTGTATTATGATGACTTTTTTTGGTGGTATAATAAAATTATCAATCCGCTTCAAACGCTGGATATAAGCTTCAATATGAAAGATATTGACAATTCTTTCCCTGTACAAATAAAAGTATATCATTCTATTGACATTCCGGTAAGCTTATCAAAAATAAAATATTCAGTAAATAATTTTTCTGCCTCAGAAGCAGAATCATATAGCGCAAATTTTGAAAAAGAATATTCCGCTGAATATTTTATTGAGAACTCTAAAAATATTCTTAGTATGACAAATATCGTCTCCGGCAAATACAAATACTATAACGGGTTC
>JAKLPX010000197.1 GCA_022013635.1 Candidatus Delongbacteria bacterium | reverse complement strand
ATATTTTAGAACAGGTAAAAAATACAATTATTAATGATATTGTTAATGCTCACAATGACAGTGAAAGTTTGAATATTATTGATGTTGGGTGCGGAGAGGGTTACTACTTATCAAGTATAAAAAGCAGTATAGATGAAGCACTAAAAGGAAAAAGCGTACATTGTTATGGAGTAGATATTTCAAAAGAAGGTATAAGATTAGCGTCACTCCGGAATAAAAATGTGGAATGGTTTGCAGCGAATTCTTTTAATTTACCGTTTATTGACCACTCTTTCGACTATATTATATCCATGTTTTCAATATTAGACTTAAAAGAGTGTTCCAGAGTATTAAAGGATAAGGGGAAAATAATTTTCGTGACAGCACAAAAAGAGCATTTGAAAGAATTAAAAGAAATAATCTATCCGGTTCTGACAGAAAAAAAATATGAGCCGGAAAATTTACAGGGAAGTGATATAATTGAAAGCAAAAATTATTTAAATAAAGTAAAAATTCATTCAAATTATGATATCTGGAACCTGTTATCTATGACACCGCATTTCTGGAAGGCTGAAGAAAAGAATAAAATGTTATTAAAAAATTATGAAAGCTTAGAAGTTACGATCAATATTAATGTAAAAGTGTTAAAAATTTAAATTACTGTTAAGCTTTCTTTTTTCTGATCTTCTGTTCAAAGATACTGTAAATTACAGGTATCAATATTAGGGTTATTACTGTCGAGCTTAAAAGTCCACCGATCACGACACGGGCGAGAGGAGCCTGCGTTTCACCGCCTTCACCGAGTCCGAATGAAAGTGGGAGAAGTCCGAGTACTGTAGTAGATGTTGTCATGAGTATCGGTCTTAGTCTTCTTGCTCCAGCAGTGCATACTGCCTCGATCATTTCCATTCCGTGCTTATATCTGAGCTGATTTGTGTAATCAACAAGTAGAATTGCGTTGTTTACTACGATCCCGGCAAGCATGATGCAGCCGATAAAAGCCTGCATGCTGAAAATTGTGCCGGTTAAAAGCATTAAGGTAACGATCCCTATCAGTGCTACAGGTATGGAAAATAAAATTACGAACGGATCTATAAATGATTCGAACTGTCCCGCCATTACAAGGTAAACTAGTACGATCGCGAGAACAAATCCCAAGAGGAGTTCTCTGAATGCTTTCTGCTGTTCCTCATAATCCCCGCCGAATATTATAGCGAAATCTCTCGGAACGGGAACATTTTGTAGTTGTTCTCTGGCATCGCTGATCACACTTCCCAGATCCCTGCCGACAAAATTTCCTTCGACCGTAATTATCCTTTCCTGATCTTTTCTTTCAAGTTCAAAAGGTCCTTCACGCATTTCCGTACTCACAACATTTCTAAGCACTATATGTTCGTTTTTGCTGTTAACTACGCTAAGGTCAAGAATATCGTCAAGGTTAGTTCTGTCGTCTTTTTTAAGTCTGATAAGTATCTTATACTGTTTTCCGCCTTCTCTATAATACGAAGCCGAACTTCCGATCACCGACGACTGCAGGGCATTTCCTATGGTGTAGACATCAAGTCCGAGATCAGCTGCTTTCTGTCTGTCAATTATTATTATCTGCTCCGGATTCCCTTCCGCTCTTGAAATTTCCGTATCGGTGATACCTCAACTTTTTTGATCTTTTCTTCGACTGCCGAAGCGAGTTCCTGAGCCGTTTTGAGATCGTAACCTCTAATTTCCACGCTCAGAGCATTTGATGAGGAATGATTTCTCATCATAAACATACCACCGCCCGCTCTTGTTCTGATCGTGACCCCAGCGATCCCTTTGAGCACTTTCCTTAGATCATTCGCTATCTGATCGCTTGATCTGTCCCTTTCCGATCTTGAAAGAAGCCTGACTCTTACATTACCACCGTCGCTTTCGATCCTAGTCATCGTTGAGACAATTTCGGGAACATTATCATTAATGATCTTTTCTATTTTTAAAGAAGCTGCATCGATCAATTCGAGCTTAGTACCTACAGCCATTTCAAAAGATACTCTTACTTCTCCCTGATCAGTAGTAGGCATGAGTTCCACTCCGATGAACTGCAATAAGATCACAGCTGTCACAAGAAGCGAGCCTAATGTCAATACAACTTTCTTGCGGTTGTTCAGTGACCATTTCAGGAATATTTTATATCTGTTTTCGATCGAATTAAAAAATTTACCGCTGGCTGTATAGATCTTTCTTTTAAAAGATCTGTCTTTTTTGCTGATCTCTTTTTCTGTATGCAGGAATTTTGACGAAAGCATAGGTATAAGTGTAAGTGCTACTATTAATGAACACAAGAGAGCGAAACTCACAACATACGCCATCTGCTTAAAGATTATACCGGACATGCCCCTTACAAAAATTACAGGGAAGAAAACAACGACCGTCGTAAGAGTACTGGATAAGATCGCCGACCAGACTTCGTTCGCGCCTTCTATAGCGCTTTCTTTTAAAGGAGTACCGCTTTCCCGGTGCCTGTAAATATTTTCCAGAACTACGATCGAACTGTCGAGAAGCATACCTACTCCTAGGGCGAGACCTCCGAATGTGATCGTGTTTAAAGTAAAGCCGCCGAAATACATAAGCCCGAATGTGGCTATGATAGAAATTGGGATAGCCGTCGCGATAATAAATGTGCTCGCGGCATTTCTTAAAAAAAGGAATAAAATAAGTACTGCGAGTAATCCTCCCCATATAGCCGACATGCTTATGCTGCTTATTGACTGTTTAATATATTTTGCGGAATCAAATAAAGTCACAAGTTTAAGCTGCGTGAAATCTTTATTGATGCTTTCTATTTCCTTATTTACGGCATCAACGACATTAACGGTATTGGCTCCCGACTGTTTTGAAATTGATATTGTCAGCCCGGCTCGGCCGTTAATTCTGATTATCTGGTTTGCTTCTTCCCATGAATCCGATACAGTTGAAATATCTCTAACCCGTATTTGCGTTCCATTAGTTACTTTTACAACAGTATTGCCGATCTCCTCTAATGATTTAAATTCCCCTAGCGTTCTTATCAGTACAGTGGAAGTTCCTTTTTCAAAATCACCCGCGGGAATGTTCTGATTATCCTTTTTTAAGCTTGAAATGATGTCATCAATTGACAGACCGTAAGCCTTAAGCTTTGACGATTCAAATTCTACATGGATCTCCCTGTTCAGTCCACCTCTTATGTCGGCAGAAGCTACGCCGGGCACTCTTTCCAGTCTGTACTTTATCTGATCGTCAATAATTTTTCTTAATTCTATCGGATTTAATTCCGAAGAAACGCCGATCTCCATTACAGGTGCTGCTGACATGTCAAATTTCCTGATAGTGGGTTTATCCATATCGTCTGGAAGCCTTCTGATAGATCTATCCAACCTGTCCCTGATGTCGTTGGCGGCTACATCCAGATCGGAGCCCCAAGCGAAAGAAACTCTTATCCTGCTTTCGCCCTCTCCTGATGATGAAGTTATCGTCTCAACTCCCGAAACGGCCGAAAGCGATTCCTCGATCGGTCTTGTGACCATTTCCTCGATCTCCTGAGGACCGACATTTCCGTAATTTGAAAAAACGGTAATCGTAGGATAAGTGATCTCCGGCATCAGGTCAATCGAAAGTCTCGATAAAGATACCGCACCCAGTATAATCACGATCAAAAATATTACAAAAGTAAGTACCGGTCTGTTTACTGATCTCTCTCCAAGGCTCATCTGGTTGGCTCCTGTTCTTTATTATCAGGCATGACCAAATTATCAATCATGATTTTTGCCCCGTCGCTTAAAAGATGTTGACCCAGAGTAACGACTTCGCCTTCTATCTCCGGTGAAATGACCTCGATCCTAGTCGTGTTCCTGATCCCTGTTTCAACAAGTACGAACTTTACGGTTGAATTCGGCTTGTCAACCAGATATATCCCGATAATGCCTTTGAGATTGATCAGAGCCGTGAAAGGAACAGTAACGGCTGATTCTTTCTTCTGAATTATAATTTTTATTTTACAGAACATTCCTGGTTTAAGAAGGTGTTCTTTGTTCTCGATCTCGATTTCAACAGCAGCAGATCTGGTATTCTCGCTAAAAGAAGGCGCGAGCCTTTTTATATGCCCTGTAAAAGATCTTTCTTTAAAAGCGTCAACTTCGATCTTTGCTTCCT
>JAKLPX010000196.1 GCA_022013635.1 Candidatus Delongbacteria bacterium | reverse complement strand
TTCCCAATCAGGATAATTTTTCCCGTTTTCGTTTTTGAAGCGGATTTTCTGCGAGAAGATTTTTTGCATTGCTCCTTTTTTGTAGTGCTCGGTGAGTTCTTTTTTGCGGGTAAGTTTTTCTATTTTTGTGTCTATGTCTGAAAGGAATTCTGCGATTCTTTTTTGTTCGGTGTGCGTAGGATATGCTACTTTTATCGCGCCGAGATCAGATGAATTTATTGCAGGGTAACTTGTGCCTGTGCATTTGTCTAATACTTCATTTACAAATCTATTTGTATGCATGTAATGATATAGAAACTTAGGCTGATCCTTTGACCTCAACTGAGCATATCCTGTTGATGCTACATATTTTTTATTTTCGTCATTAAGATCAAAATATAAATTATTCCTTTGGTAAGGTCGTACCATTTGGTACAGAATATCGTCTTTTCTTAATACTCTTTGCGCTCGGCTCGGTGCTTTATCTGAAGTGATTTCATTTTCTTTCAGTAATTTGCCTGATTCTACACTTTCAAGATCAATATAGATAAATTCATCCGGTAATTTTTGTGTTTTTGGATTTATTTCAGCCACATCCCCCAATCTTTTTCCTGCCACTCGCCTGTGAAGCCGGGGAAGCGGAGTTTTGGCACTTTTTGTTTATTCATTGCTGTCTCCGAATACGGGCGGGGTGATTCCGAGTTCTTTGCACTGCGCGATGATCTTTTTGTCTGTGAGTTTTATGTCAGCTTCGATGTTTTTGAGTTCAAGCGCGATCTTATCGAGGTCAATTTCGTCTTCCTCTTCGAATGTGTCCACATATCTGGGAATGTTGAGGTTGTAGTCGTTCTGCCTGATCTGTTCTATTGAGGCTGAGTACGAGTATTTTTCTTCCTGCGTTCTGTTCCTGTATGTGCTTATGATCTTTTCGACATCTTCATCGCGTAAATTGTTCTGATTTTTGACTTTTTCGTAAGACCGGCTGGCGTCTATGAAGTGTATGCTGTCCGATTCTGTTCTGCATTTTTTGAAAACGAGAATGACCGTGGGTATTGATGTTCCGTAAAAGATGTTCGCGGGCAGTCCGATGACTGCATCGAGCCAGTTCTTTTCCTCTATGATGTATTTTCTGATCTCGCCTTCGGCTGCTCCTCTGAATAGTACTCCGTGCGGTAAGACTATTGCCATTATTCCGTTCTCGTCAAGCTGATAGAGCATGTGCTGAACGAATGCGAAGTCCGCCTTTGTTTTCGGCGCGAGTTTTCCGTACGGGCTGAATCTTTCGTCCGATAAGAAGGTCTGGTTAGCCGACCAGTGCGCGGAGAACGGCGGATTGGCTACTACTGCCTCGAAGCGTTTGTCCAGGTCGTGGGGTTCTTCTAAAGTGTCTCCCTGCGTTATGTGAAAATCGTTGTATTTGACCGAATGGAGTATCATGTTCATTCTCGCCAGGTTGAAAGTGGTGGTGTTTAATTCCTGCCCGTAGAAGTCCGATACTTTCCGTTCTTTTGCGACCCTGAGCAGTAAAGATCCCGAGCCGCAGGTTGGGTCATAAGCAGATTTCAGCCTTGTCTTGCCGGTAGTGACGATCTTTGCCAGTATTTTTGATACCTGCTGGGGCGTATAGAACTCTCCCGCTTTCTTTCCCGCTCCGCTCGCGAACTGTGAGATCAGATATTCATAAGCGTCGCCGAGAACATCCGCCTCCGTGTCCTCAAGATTGAAATCAACTTCCGCTATGTGCTTGATAACTTCCGAAATAAGCTTGTTCTTCTGCTCAACTGTTCTTCCGAGCTTTGTCGAAGTAAGATCGACATCCTCAAAAAGCCCCGCGAAATCCTCCTCGCTCTTATGCCCGATGGTGGCTTCCTCTACCGATTTTAAAGCACGGCCGAGATCTTCAATAATAAACTCTCTGTTCTTTGCCCTTTCCGATATCCTGCTGAACAGATTTGTCGGTTCGATAAAAAAGCCCATATCTTCGATACATTCCTCTTTTAGGTCATGCGAAAGCTCTTTATCCTTCATAGCCTCTTCAAAGCTCAATTTGTCCGATGTCAGCTCATCTGAAACGAATTTTTCGATCTTTTCCGATAAGAATTTATAAAAAATAAAGCCGAGAATATAGTCCCTGAATTCATCCGCACCCATATTTCCGCGTAAAGTGTTCGCTATGTCCCATAATTTCTGTTCGAGCTTCTGCTTTGTCATTTATTGCCTACCATTTATATTTATTCACGATGCTTTCTATGCTGTTTTCCAATTGTTCGATCTTTCTTTTCCGTTCCGACAGTTTAAGATTGCCGACGAGTGCCGATTTGATCTTATCGCGCTGGAATTTGTTTGAAAATTCATATTCCTCGATCACTGCGTAAACGAGTTCTTTGTTCAGCTTTTCCGCTTTTATCATCTCCCCTATCTCTTTTTCCTTTTCGACGGAGATAAATTTGTCGAATTCCTCCTCCACATTCGCGTCTGTGCCTAATTCCGGCAGATTTTCCTTAATGAATCTTTCGATCAGTTCGCGCTTGCTGCGGAGTTCGTCCGAGCCTTCCATGGTTTTTAAGATAAATTCCACATCTTTAACAAATCCGGAATCGTTCATGTCGAGGTCTTTTAACAGCTTTAAGATATAATCAACATTGATATCGTCTCTGCGCACAAGTTCGACCTCAAAATCGAGGTCTTTTAAGATTGATTCCTTATCAGGGTCTTTCGTTTCGTCGCGGATGTCTAAGTATTTGCTCCTGTAATCCTCAAATTCCTGCCTTGAAATGGTCAGATCGTCATATTTGAATTCGGTGAAGGTCACAAGCCTGTTCATGATCCTTAGTGACTGTAAAGAAATAACATACTTATAATCATGGATTAATAGAGT
>JAKLPX010000195.1 GCA_022013635.1 Candidatus Delongbacteria bacterium | reverse complement strand
GCCTCTATATCTTCTCCGCTTCCAGCTCTTAAATCCTGATAATTCACTTGAAGTCTGAAAAATCCCCAGCCGTCAAAATGCAATCCTGCGAAATAACCGTCAAGAGCCGGCACATAGTCAAGAATATCTTGTTTTGTTTCAAAAGTTCCTAAATCTGCTCTATATATTGCTCTTTCCATTTCGTAAGTCGGATTGAAGTATCCGAACAGGAATTTTCCATCGGTGTGTCTATATTCTGCGCTAAAAATGAAAGGTCCTGCTTTCATTCTGAAACCCGGTGCCGAAAATCCTGATCCGTAACCGTTTATTTGTGCCCATTGCCCATATATATCTATCTTCATAAAATCATTCTCGAATAATGGATAACCGATATCAAGTCCCCAAATTGATAAACTTGAAGTTCTGTCTTTATAACTGTCAAGACTGTCTTTATCAATAACACCGTATGTAACCATCGAATCTGCCAGTGCAGGATTCATTTGGTCAGCATAATATTCCCAGTCGGTTGCATATCTGTCATCTTCCGGATATCTGTCAATTTCATTAGGATAACCGTCATCGTCATTGTCCCTAAGTCCGTTATATTCATTCATATCAGTTGCGTAAGTCAATCCCACTGCAAGATCGCCCCACACTTTATAAAATCCTCTCATTCCCAGTAAAAGCCCCGGTTTATCGGTAAACAGCTCTTTGTAATTGTTTATTAAAAGTTCACCGCCATAATTTTCTGTCTCAAATGACATTTCCATTCCGAGCCTTTTGTACGCGGGATATTCTATCATGTTTGAGTAACCGTCAACTATTATATTATATCCCAAATAGCTGTAATCCAATCCGCCGAGTCTGATATAGAACGGATCCCCTTTTCTTGCCCATCTCACATAATAGATCTTATCGAGATAGTCTTCAAATTCATCCCAGTCTTCTTCTCTGATCTTGCCTTCTTCGTCGATCAATATCTGTGCGTCAAGACCAAATCCGAACTTCCCGATAGGGATATCAAGCCTCAGCCCTATCTGTTGATAATTTTTCCCGTCAATCGTAATCCCGCCGATTATCGCCGTTCCGGTATAGGATGTACTGCTTTCAGGTTCATCTCCGGGCATAACCGGAGCGTTTGTTATATCTTGGGATTCGGTGTTCATCTCAGGAATCTGATCTTCCTGAACAGGCGGATTATCATCCTGCGAATAGAGCAATATTGATATAATTATCAACATCAAAAACATCATTTTTTTCATAATTCCTCCCAGAATTATTAATGTAAGATTTAAATTCACTTATGCAAGATAAAACGATTTATGCCTATTGTCAATAGAATTTATATATATTTCGGCAATTCGATCGTAAATTTGCTTCCCTTTCCGGATTCGCTCTTGATGAAAATCCTTCCTTTGTTTATATCAAGAAATTCCTTTACAAGAATAAGCCCCAGACCTGTCCCTTTTTCGTCGTTCGTTCCCGGTAATGTAAAGCTTTCGGATACTATAAAAAGTTTATTTATATATATTTTTTCAATGCCAATCCCGTTGTCTTCAACCGTCAAACGGATTTTGTCGTAAATTGATTTTGCATATATTTTTATCATTCCTTTGTTGTAGGTAAATTTGATTGCATTTGCAATAAGATTCCGAATAATCGTATCAACCATATTCCTATCAGCATTAGCAAAACAATTTTTCGGAAATTTTAATTCGGTAATTATCTCTTTTGAATTGATATTGTTCGCAAAAAGTTCCAGATTATGATTTGCGATCTCTTTCAAATCAACTTTTTCGGGTTTATAATCAATTTCTCCGGACTGTGTCTTTACCCATTCGAACAGATTATCCATCAATTTAAGAAGCCTTTCCGAAGAACTTAAAATCATTTTAATATAATTTTTTCTCTTTTTATCGTCAAAATTTTCATAGAATTCATCTAAAAAACCGGCAGTTGAATGAATTGCGGTTAACGGATTTAACATATCGTGATGGATTATTCTGAAAAATTTATCTTTTGCGGCATTCAGCACCGACAATTCTTCGGTTTTCATTCTGTACAATTCAGATTCTTTCTCCTTTTTTTCTGATTCATACTTGATCTGCATTTCGAATATTTTCTTATGAGATTCTTCCGAAATAAAATTATCTTTTAATGCGTAATTCTTTTTAAAATAAATCAAAGCATTTACGAAATCTTCCTTTTTTTCATAAACTTCCGAAATAGTACTGTAAAAATGAATAAGATGATTATTGGAATGAATAGCTATTGCGATCTTTTCTCCTTCAAGAGCTTTTTCCAAAGCTGTATCCAAATTTTCCGTACTTAGGTGATGATTTGCAATATTTGAAAGCGCGGAGGCCATTCCCTTGTTAAATTCAGCCTCTTTACTTACCGAATACGATTCTTCAAAGTACTTTAAAGATTTCTTGAGATTGCCTTTATATTTCCAAACAAGGCCGATATTGTTCAATTCCCTGCATAATGCGTATTTATTACATATCTCATCGTCAATCTTAAGAGACATCTTGAAATAGTTGAGAGCTTTGTCGTACTCTTTAATGTTGCTATAAACAAGACCGATATTATTATAAGCTGTGGAAATGCTAGATTTATCATCGAATTTCATTTTTATTTCCAAAGCCTTTTCATAATATTCCAAAGCTTTTTCAAACTGTTTTAACCGGAAAAATATTATTCCTATATTATTTAATCCGAAAGCAATACTCTTATTGTCCTTCATTTTTTCGGCAATATTGATTGATTCCAAAAAATAGCCCTGCGCTTTTTCGTAATCGCATATATTAAAACTTGCGTTGCCGAGAAGATTCAAAGCCCCGTACTGCCCTTTCAAATAATTAATTTCAATTGATCTTTGCAATAAATAACTGGCGCTATCGTTAATGCGCTCATAACAATCTTTATTGAAATTTTTCTGCAAATCTTCTTTAAGAATTTCGATCGATTTATCTATTTCTTTTTTGGCGTTTTCCATTGTGTTCCCGTTTTATACACGCTTGCAATATAACTGTTTTACAACATTATTACAAGATTATTCTAAATGAAACGAAAAAAATTCCGATTGCAATTAAAAATCTAAAATCTTATATTTCCCGCTTTGTTTATAACGAAAGCAAAGCGCAAACTTAGTTATTATCAGTCGAGGTAAAAATGTCCGCTCTCATACAAAAAATTT
>JAKLPX010000194.1 GCA_022013635.1 Candidatus Delongbacteria bacterium | reverse complement strand
TTGAAGAATGTTAAAAATAAAATTAAGAACAAGAAAAATACGGACACGGAAATCGGAAGCTTAACTTTCAGAAAGGCATTCCACTTAGCTGCCGAATTATTGTTCAATCCGAGATTAGGAACCGGTTGAGAATCAGGTAATACTTCGTAAACTTTGACCTTATCTTTGATGTTTTTAAGTTTTTTATTCCCTACAAAATCACATTTGATATCGTCCTGATTTCCAAGAAGTATTAAAACCGAGCCGGTAATTACGATTCCGCCGGGATTTGCAAGAGGTCTTATTCTGGAAGCGATGTTAACCCCGTCTCCGAAAATATCGTCTTCTTTCATAATAACATCGCCGATATGAATTCCTATCCTGACCCAAAGCTCTCTACTTTTCGGGACTGTGGCATTTCTGTCGGCAAAATATTTCTGAAGTTCTTTTGCGCAGTAAACAAGCATTACGGCACTTTCGGATTCAATTAAAATCTCATCGCCGATGTATTTTATGATCTTTCCGCCGTATTTTGCGGAAATTTCTATGACTGCATCCTTGTGCTTTTGCAGTAATTTTAAAGCCTCGGTTTCATTGATCTGCATCATCTTAGAGTATCCGACGATGTCAGAAAACATTATAGCCCGAAGCTTTCTTACTGTAGTGCCGTCATTCATATTATTATTCGCCTGTAGGTTTCAACAATTCTTTTCTGACCAGTTTAATTCTTCCTTCCTTGTCAACTCCGATGTATTTAACTTTTAATTTGTCGCCGATCTTGAAATGGTCTTCTACTTTTTCAATTCTTTCCAAAGATAATTCTGAAACATGAACCAAACCTTCTGTTCTCGGCATGATTTCAACAAAAACTCCGAAAGGTTTAATTCCTCTGACGGTGCCATCGTAAATCCGACCGGCTTCAGGTTTCGCAAACATAGCCTGAATGTGTTTTAACGCAGCCTCCCCGTTTTCCCCGTCAGACAGAATCTTAACAAAACCGGTGTCGTCAATGTCAATCTTTACGCCGAATTCTGCAATTATAGATTTGATATTCTTTCCGCCCGGACCTACGAATAATCCGATTTCATCAGGAGCAATTTTATAGTTTAAAATTCGTGGAGCGTGTTCTGAAAGAGCTGTTCTCGGTTCGGAAATAGTGGCGTTCATTATTCCGAGAATATGTTTTCTGCCTTCTTTTGCCTGTTCAAGGGCTTTTTTCATGATGTCAATTGTGATACCCTGAATTTTAATATCCATCTGATATGCGCAAATTCCGTCTTCTGTTCCTGTTACTTTAAAATCCATATCCCCAAGATGATCTTCATCGCCTAGAATGTCGGATAATATTACTACATCGTCGCCCTCTTTTATAAGTCCCATTGCGATTCCGGCTACCTGTTTCCTGATCGGAACTCCGGCTGCCATCATAGCAAGAGAATTTGAACAAACCGAAGCCATTGACGATGATCCGTTAGATTCCAAAATTTCAGAAACAAGCCTGATTGTGTAAGGAAAATCTACCTCGGCAGGAATTACAGGATAAAAAGATCTTTCAGCTAAGTTTCCGTGCCCGATCTCTCTGCGGGAAACGCCTGTAATTCTTTTTACCTCTCCGACAGAAAACGGAGGGAAGTTATAATGAAGGTAAAATTTCTGTTCTTCATTCTCATAAATATTTTCGACAGTCTGCGTATCGGAATCTCCTCCAAGCGTGCAAACGCCCAAACTTTGAGTTTCGCCCCTTGTAAATAGAGCAGAACCGTGGACTCTTGGCAAAATATCAAGTTCGCAGGTAATTTGTCTTATCTGATCAGGTTTCCTTCCGTCTATACGGACATTATCTTTAATGATATTTTTTCTTACTATGTCCTTTTCCAGATCATGCATAACAGTTTCAAAATGCTTCTCGTCTTCCGGAAATTCTTCCTCAAGCTGTATGGCAATATCTGCATAAAGCAGTCTTCTCGCTTCGTTTCTGTCTTCTTTGATTTTTATCTTTGTAAACTCTTTTGTTTTTCCTTCAGACAAATTCGTAACTTTATCAATAAGTGCTTTTGAAATTTCAGGAACTGTGTATTCAAATTTCGTTTTTCCGTACTCTTTTATGATCTCAACCTGGAAATCACAAATTTCGTCAATAATCTTTTGTCCGAATTGAACAGCTTGCAAAAGTTCGTCTTCGGAAATTTCTTTTGATTCGCCTTCAACCATGGAAATAAATCCCTTTCCGCCGCTTAAAACCAATTCAATGTCGCATTCTTTCATTTGCCCAGTCGTAGGATTTGCTATAAATTCACCGTTCAATCTTCCGACTCTTACGGCCGCAACCGGTTGAGAAAACGGAATGTCGGAAATATTAACGGCTAAAGAAGTTCCGATGATCCCGAATACATCCATCATCACTTCCCCATCCGACGATAAAACATTGCATATTATCTGCACTTCGTTATTAAATCCTTCCGGAAACAAAGGTCTTATCGGTCTGTCAATTATTCTCGCGCTTAAAATTTCGTTGTTTGAAGGTCTGGATTCTCTTTTTATAAAACCTCCGGGTATTTTGCCGGAAGCGTACATTTTTTCTCTGTATTCAACCGTCATCGGGAAAAAATCGAATCCGACAGCCGCTGTTTTTTGTGCGCAGATCGCTACCAGAAGCATATTGTCGCCGTATTTAACTATCGCCGCACCGTTTGCCTGTCTTGCCATTTTTCCGGATTCAAGAATTAATTCTTTTCCGCTCAGCATCATTTTTTTTGAAAAAAACATCGTTACTCCCATTTTATTGTTTTATTTAATTTCGTCTTTATAAGTTATTGAAAAGTCTGCATAGCTTAAGGCGTGATGATACAATTTGTCTTCCGTATCTTTTGGAAGCTCTTTTATAACTTTCGCAGGAATACCGGCTATAAGCGAATAATCGGGGAAGGATTTGTGTTCAAGAACAACAGAACCCGCGGCAACGATCGAACACTTGCCTATCTTCGCATCGTCAAGAATAGTCGCGCCCATGCCGATCAGCGTGTTATCACCGATTTTACAGCCGTGTAATGTTACGCTGTGTCCGACTATAACATTATTTCCGATAATTAACGGATATCCTTCGGTTTGATGAAGGCAGCAATTATCCTGAATATTGGAGTATTCGCCGATTATAACATCGTCCATATCTGCTCTTATCGTCGCGTTAAACCATACACTTGAATTTCTTCCGATTTTCACTCTGCCGATAATGTGTGCGGAAGGCGCTACGAAAACACTTTCGTCTATTTCAGGTTTTATTCCTTTGAATCCGAGTATCATTTCATATTCCTTGTTATAAATTATACCCAAGTTTATACATGTTTTGAGAAAAAAGCGGTATCGGGAATCCCATTACGCTGAAGAAACATCCGTCAATCTTTTTAATGAACTTCGATCCGTAACCATGAATGCCGTAAGCGCCAGCCTTATCAAAAGGTTCATGCGTGTCAAGGTAATCAATAATCTGTTCATCCGTAAGAGGATAAAATTCTACCTTTGTCTCAGTAAAATCTTTAATTGTCGCTTTTTTATACCCGTCGTAAACATAGAGCGAAGTAAAAACGCTGTGAACTTTTCCGCTCAAAAGTCTAAGCATCTCAAAGGCATGGTCTCTGTCATCGGGTTTGTTTAATATTTCATTATTTATGACGACTATGGTATCAGAGGCAATTATCATTCCGTCATCAAGCATCAATGTTTTTATTGCCTCGCCTTTCTGTTCAGCAAGATCAATAACGATATCGCCGAAGTCTGCCTTTCCTCTATGAATTTCTTCAATATCGGCAGGTTTAACCGAAAATTTAAGCCCGATGTTTTCCAAAAGTTCTTTCCTTCTCGGAGATTTTGACGCCAGTATGATGTTTCTTTCGTTTATATGCATAAAATTTTCTCTAATATACAATCCGTTTTCCGTTCGGATCGGTTATTGTTACTTTATTTTTAATGTTGCTGTGCGGATTTTTCTCAATTCTGCCTACGATTTTTGCTTCTACACGGAATGATTTTGCTATATCAATAATTTCATGCGCGAATGATTCCGGCAGAATTATTTCCATTCTGCACCCCATATTGAACACCTGAAACATTTCGGGATAGTCGGTACGAGTTGAATTTTTAATAAGTTCAAATAAAGGCGGAATTTCAATAATTGAATCCTTGATGTAGTGAATTCCCCGTCCGAAGCTTCTGCATTTTACCTGCCCGCCGCCGCTGTTGTGAACTATACCGTGAATATTTTTTCTTCCAATCGTATCAAAAATCTTCTTTATAATCGGGGCATAAGTTCTGGTCGGAGACAGAACTGCCTGCCCGACCGACAAACCGCCATGCCCGAAACCATCGGATAAATTATATTTTCCGCAATAAACATACTCCGTAGGAGTTTTATCGGCATAAGATTCCGGATATTTTTCCATATATATTTTTGTGAATAGATCATGTCTTGCAGAAGTAAGTCCGTTCGAACCCATTCCTGAATTGTAGTGTTTTTCGTATGAAGCCCTCCCGTAACTTGCTAATCCGATTATGACATCGCCGGGAATTATATTATCGTTATTAATCACATCTGATCTTTTCATTCTTGCTGTCAGTGTAGAGTCAATGATTATGGTTTTTACAAGATCACCTACATCGGCAGTCTCTCCGCCGCAGCTATGGATCTCTATTCCGTTGTCGTTCAACATCTTTAGGACTTCATTGTATCCTGATATTATTTCGGCTATTATTTCTCCGGGAATGATGTGTTTATTCCTTCCGATCGTATTTGAAAAAAGTATATTCGATGTCGCGCCGACGGCTATAACATCGTCAACATTCATAATCAGAGAATCCTGGGCAATGCCTTTGAAGACAGAGATACTGCCTGTCTCTTTATAGTAAATATAAGCGAGAGAGGATTTAGTGCCTGCTCCGTCTGCATGCATTATGTTACAGTATTCCGGATCGTTGCCCAATCTATCTTCAATGATCTTGCAGAATGCTCCGGGAAATATCCCCTTATCAGTGTTTTTGATAGCGGAATGAACTTCCGATTTCGATGCGCTGGCGCCCCGTTTTAGATATTTATCATCGTAGTTAATCAACTATCATACCTCCGATTAAAGAATTTATGTCGGTGATCTTTCTTTCGGATAAAATTATCTTTAGATTTTTAGCAATTGTTAAGGAAGACAGCGGGTTTGTAAAATTCGCAGTACCTATCTGAACGGCGGTCGCTCCGGCAAGCATAAATTCGATCACATCCTCGACCGAACAAATCCCGCCAATGCCGATCAACGGTATTTTAACGGCTTTCGAGCATTTGTAAACCGCTTGCAATGCAACAGGTTTTATTGCCGGTCCGCTGTATCCTGCCACGACTGATTTTATTTTCGGTCTAAAAGTTTTAATGTCTATTGCCATACCGAACAGAGCGTTTATAAGAGACAATGAATCTGCGCCTTCAGCTTCAACAGCTTTTGCGATAGCGGTAATATCGGTCACATTGGGCGATAATTTAACCATTATATGCTTTTTATAGATTTTTCTCACTTCTCTGATCACTTTTGCGGCGATATCAGGATCGGTACCGAACGCAACACCGCCTTCTTTTACATTCGGGCATGAAATATTGACTTCTATACCGTTGATACAGTCAATATCGTTTAATCTTTCGGCTACTTTCAAATAATCCTTCAGTTCTTTTCCGGCAACATTTACAAAAACTGTTGTGTTTAATTTTTTTATCATGTCTATCTTTTTTTCGATGAATTCATCAAGCCCTACATTGGCCAAACCGATCGAATTAAGCATCCCGTACTCTGTTTCGGCTATTCTGGGCATCGGATTGCCGATCCTTTCTTCTGGAGTTATCGCTTTTGTAACGATGCCACCGAGTTCCGAAAGATTATATAATTCCGCAAATTCCTCGCCGTATCCAAATGTTCCCGAAGCGGTTAAAATCGGATTCTTTAATTCTATCCCGCCGCCTATGTTTACCGATAATTTTGCCATTAATGCGTGTTCCAAAGCATAATTAATTAAAGATTGAA
>JAKLPX010000017.1 GCA_022013635.1 Candidatus Delongbacteria bacterium | reverse complement strand
GGAGGAAAAGCAAATTAGCCTATTATCGAAAAAGAAAAGAATCATCTTGTTCTGAGAACAAGAAAGTGTTACATTAAACAGTAAATATCTAAAACTCGGAGGTTCAAAATGTATCTGAAGATATTAGTAGCGTTTCTATTAATTCTTATGCTATCTCCTATCTCAGCAATGTCTGATGATGGTGGAAATGTGCCTGTTGTACAAAAGAAGGGAACCGTAAATGTTTTTTCTCAAGACTCACAGCATGAAACTTCAGAATCAAAAGATATTGAGCAATCAGAGCAAGCAAGTGCCATGGAAGTTAAGCAAAATGAGGAAAAGATTACTCAAAAAGAATCAAAAAGCAGAAGTGAGATATATAGTCAAATCATTTCATTACCACCAAGCAGTGCAAAGATAAATTTAAACAACATAATGGTCAAAATTAGTAGGAGTGAAGAATTAAAGGCAGAAGAAATATATGAATTAGGACGACCTAATTTCAGGGGTAAACTTAAAGAATCCCTTGTATTTATTGAACTTGTTTTAGGTTATGAATTCAGCACACCTGAAGCAATAAAAGAAGCTATGTTAGGAGTTTTAAATATTTCTTCGAATAAGAAATTGTATAAGGTTGATGAACATAATGAATTATTCGAAAAACATAAAGAACAACTTTTCCCCAAATTAAGATATGTACTGAATTCAGATTATCAAATATTAGTGATCCGTGCCGCCAGTATGCTTATTTTACTGGGTGAAGATAAAAAAGAATTTATTTCAATTTTTGAAGAAATCGTATATGGGAAAGATCAAAAAAACTGGAATTTTGAAGCGACTACTTTATTTGGAGATGATAAACTATATCTTTCGTATATCCGTAGAGGGTTCGACATCAATGATATTAAAGAAAGTGCAGTTGATGAAATAAGAATGGAAAGTTTTGTAAATCTATTTAATACTAATAAAGAACTAGCTTTAAAAGCTGCAAACTACATATTAAGTCAGGAGGGTGATTATTCAGCAAAAAGGAACCAAATTGATCAGTTGTACAAGCTGTTACCTACACGAATTAAGAATTTTCTAAAAAAATATGACTCAAAAGAAGATGAAGGTAACCTGAGAAGCAAAATCCTAAAATATACAACAACCAACAGCAATGAAATTTGGTCACCTGATAGTTCTGCAGCATATTGTGTGCGCTTTGTTGGAGATAGCCTTGGCACTTACTCTGATGAAGGCTATAATACACTTTATCATAATCATACAGATACAGGTTCCGATTGTGCTAATTTTGGCACCCAATGCTTAAAGCACGGAGGACTAAATTTTACGAATGCAAATGCGCCAATTAATTATGTATGTACATACAATGGAAACACAGACGGTAATATTTGTATCTGTGACAATCAGCATGCATATTTAAATAATAGGCAAGATATTATGGTAACTTCTTCAGTTATTGAAAATTCCGATGAAGACAGCTATGTACCTGATTGGTTGCGAATAGGTGATATTGCAATTGTGGGGAATAACGATAATGATAAATACCAACACACTATAATAAAACATTATGACGATGGCACTGATTCATTTTTTGGTGCTCATACAAATAATAGAATTAGTTTGAAACTCAGCTCCTTTGTAACAACTGTTATAACTGGGTGGAATCATGCAACTTTCTACCACATCATCGGCTCAACTGTTTTGAAAAATCCAGATAAGGACAGCCTCACAGTACAACTTGGTGATTCCCTTAATTTGCAAGCCATTGTTACAAACAATACTGAGCCAACTTCGTTAAATCCGATTACGAATTTCAAGTATATCTTAAAAAAAAAGCCTGAGAATACAACAGAAACATTGTATGAAACTACAGATGCACCTCCGGCGGCTGATTCTACCTATGTTTTTGATTTTGAAACAGCTCTACAGGATACCGGTCGTTATATTTTATATGCTAAGACTACTTACACCGAGGGAATTACGCAGGATTCCTGCATTCTAAAGATCAAACCAGTTCCTGAAGTAATCTACCCTACTCCAGACGATATAATCCTGATAAAGCCGCCTGGAAAAGCTATTGCAACAGACACACTTGACATAAAAATCAGAGTGCCTGAAGTATTAGGAAGTTATCCGAACATAAAGCTGAAAATAGACGGTGTCTATGTCGAACAGTCTGACATTGTACTTGAAGACAGCATTTATGTTTATCCCTGGATTTTGAATACTGTAACTTCCGATCCTTTGGGTAAAAGAATTAAGATAGAACCGGAATTGTTCGATGATCCATACTGCAGCACTACATCAGATATATTAACAGTACAAGCAGTATTTCTGGAAACTTTTTTAGGAATGACTGACTTGATATCAGATGGTTGGACTCAAGAGGGCACCGGTAGTACTCCCGGATGGATAATGGGTCCAGATCCTTTTGATTTCCCGAATAAGTGTGCAAGGTCATACTCAATCGTCAATTCAAAAGCATTTTATCTTATGTTAAGAACACCATCTTTTACAGTTCCTGACAGCTCTGTAAGTAAAACTAAATTGGAGTATAAACTCTATTTCTGGAAAAACAATTCGCCGAACAGCTATATATATTTTGATGTTTGCGATGAATCGGGAACTCCTTTAACAACAACAAGAATGCTTGGACCAGCATATGGCATTTGGACTTATATGAATTATGATCTTAGCGGATATTCAAATCAAACTATAAAATTACGATGGAATCATAATTATACCAATGGAATAGAGGTTTGTAATGCTACAAGATATGCCATAGAAAATGTTGCCGTTTATGCGATACCAGACATGGATT
>JAKLPX010000193.1 GCA_022013635.1 Candidatus Delongbacteria bacterium | reverse complement strand
GTCTGCGAATTTAATTACGATTACCCTGAGATCTTTAATCATGCTGATTATAAGTTTACGGTAATTCTCGGTCTGTTTTTCTTCAAAGGTATCGAAATAAATTTCGTTGATTTTTGTAACGCCGTCAACGATATTATAGATAGTGTCTCCGAATTTTTCTTTGATCTCAAGGCCGGGAATTTCGGTATCCTCCACAACATCGTGCAGAAGCGCGGCGGCAATGGTAATATCGTCAACTTTTAATTCCGATAAAATCTCGGCAACCATGACCGGATGTTCAATATAAGGTTTTCCGCTTCTTCTGAAAATATTTTTATGCGCCTGAAAGGCAAATTCATAAACATTTCTGATCAGATTGCCGTTAACTTCCATTCCGGTGGATTCCAATCTCTTAATGATATTCTCGATTCGCATGGAATATCTTGACGGCATTATTTCTCCGCGCCGTGATTTTTTTTATTTTCAAGCTCTATGATATATTTAATCGCTGTATGAATCTCACTTAAAACATCCGTAGGCAAAAGGCTGTGCTCTCCGTATTTTTCAATCGCAAAATCTGCCGCAACTGCGTGAACATATACAGCCGTATTTATTGCTTGTTCCATTAGAACTTTCTGCCCCAGAAGACTCACAAGTATCCCTGAAAGA
The DNA here is from genome assembly GCA_022013635.1 of Candidatus Delongbacteria bacterium. GTDB lineage: Bacteria > UBA4055 > UBA4055 > UBA4055 > UBA4055 > JAKLPX01. Next base: position 8,107 of record JAKLPX010000193.1, on the reverse strand, counting down.
ATATCTCCCATTCCACCGACCGCCATACCGGGTTTTTTATTCACATGAAGTATTATTTTTCCGTTCGGATAAGCAATAATAGTCGGAGTTCCTTTTAAAACTATATAACATTTCCATTCAACGGCTTTCTGCATTGTGATTTCCAGCCTGTTCAGCAGAAATAGTTCTTTACTGGTTCCGACAAGCCTCGCCATTTCTCCATTGTGCGGGGTAAGAACAATGTTTGAGTTGAAATCTTCAAATAATTCGGTCATTTCGGATAATATGTTCAGAGCGTCTGCGTCAAGTACGGTCGGTTTGCCGTCAAATTTCTGAATCATTTTCTTTACGACTTTTTTTGTTTCAGGATGAACCGAAAGCCCCGGACCGGCTAAACAGGCGTCGCACCATTTATAACCTTTCAGAACATCTTTTTCCGCGTTCATGGATGTATATCCGGGCTGAGCATATCCGAGAGGAATCGTCATGACTTCGGGATAAATAGTCGAAACAGATGCGGAAATATTCATTGGGATACCGAGTTTCAATAATCCAGTTCCTGCTCTTAAAGCCGCAATTGACGATAAAGTGGCGGCTCCGGGCATAGAAAGCGAACCTGAAAAATTAAAAATCTTTCCGAAGTCTTTTTTATCCACAGTCAAAGGTCTTTTTTTATAACCGCCGAATGCATCGGAGATATCCATGAGCATCCGAGTCTCTAAAATTTCTTCATCCAATTCAGGCGGAAATCCGATATCAACGATATCAATTATTCCGCTGTGCGTATAACCTTCGTTGATATAAAGCCCGATCTTCGGATAGCCTAAAGTAGCAGTATGATCGGCGAATATTGCAATATCTTCCGAATTACCGGTTGTGCCGTGTATGCAGGACGGAATATCAATCGAGTAAACCTTGCACTGCGATTCGTTAATCTTTTTAATTATATCGTAAAAAATTCCTTCCGGATTTGATTTGAATCCGGTGCCGAAAATTGCGTCTATCACAATCTCATTGCCTGCGAGTTCAAATTCTTCGGTTTTTTTAAGGAATGTAATATTTTTTATGACCTTTGATAATTTCAATAACGCTTTTTTTGAATCTTCGGAAATTTCGGTTTTTTTTGCGAGGACAAACACTGCAACTTCCGCCTTGGCCTCGGCAAGAAGTCCCGCAACGATCATACCGTCGCCCCCGTTGTTTCCTTTTCCGCAAACCACGGTAAATAATTTACCTTTCAGATCCCCTTCGTATTTTGAAATCAAATCAAATACTCCGCGTCCGGCGTTTTCCATAAGTTGTAAAGCTTTAATGCCGAAGTCGGTTATAACGATTTTATCCAACTGCTTCATAATCTCTGCGGTTACAAGTTTTCTCATAATTAATTAACCTTTATATATTTTTATTTCGTAGTGGTTGCACGGTATAACCATTGCAATAGACACTCCTGCGAAAGATAAAAAGCTAATATAAAATTGTCAAGTAAAAATTTCCTGTTATATTAGAACCAGACTGACAAGTTCATTCAGATCTGAAACGAAAATTCCGTTTTTTGAGATTTTTTTAAAATCGGCATAATTTGCCTTTGGAGCATATATATATTTAAAACCTAATTTTACGCATTCGTTTATTCTCATTTCTATGCCGGAAACGGCTCTGATTTCTCCGTTCAGGCCTACTTCTCCGCAAAATACGCTTTTCAGCGGTATTTTTATATCTTTGAAGGATGAAATCAATGCGATAGCAACAGACAAATCGGCACCGGGATCGGTAAGTTTGCCGCCGCCTGTTATATTTAAGAAGATATCCTGATTCGAAATATGGAATCCCATTTTTTTATCGAGTACGGCAAGGATTTTACTCAGTCTTTTAATATCGTAACCGACACAGTTTCTCTGCGGATTGCCGAAATTCGAATCCGTAACAAGAGCCTGAATTTCAATCAGCAGAGGGCGAGTTCCTTCAAGAGAAGCGGTAATTGAAGTTCCTGAATTTCCCAGCGTATCTTCATTCAGAAAATATTGGGAAGGATTTTTTACTTCGACGAGTCCGTTATTGTCCATTTCGAACATACCTATTTCGTTCGTGGAGCCGAAACGATTTTTTACTGTCCTTAATATTCTGAATCTGTGATATCTGTCTCCTTCGAAATACAATACTGTGTCAACCATGTGCTCTATCATCTTCGGACCGGCTATGAATCCGTCTTTTGTAACATGTCCTATCAGGAACAAACAGAAATTCATTTTCTTTGCCAGCATGATAAGTTCGGAAGACACGGCCCGCAGTTGCCCCGCAGAGCCGGGTGACGATTCTTCGTCCGGATTAAAAATTGTCTGTATAGAGTCTATTACTACAATTTCAGGAATGTTTTTCTCGACCCAATCGGTAATGTTTTTAAGATTATTCTCGCAGAAAATATAAAGCATATCCTCATTTGCGTTTATTCTTTCGGCTCTGTGTTTTATCTGATGCGGGGATTCCTCTCCGGAAACATATATTGATTTCCGTCCGTTCTTCTGCATATTCGCTAAATATTTGAGCATAAGAGTAGATTTGCCGATTCCGGGATCGCCGCCGATCAGAATGGTCATGCCTTTCAAATAGCCTCCGCCGAGTACCCTGTCCAGTTCGCATATACCGGAAGCCGTCCTGATATTATCATCCGATTTAATATTTTTCAGAACTTCCGGCTGATTGTTATCGCAGCTAATTTTTTTCCGGGCGGAAGACTTTGAAACTTTAAATTCTTTAAAAGAGCCCCAGATTCCGCATGAGGGACATTTTCCAAGCCACTTCGGTGCATCGTATCCGCATTCTGTGCATAAAAAATTCGTTTTATCGGTTTTAGCCATAAATATTCCGGTTTTTTTTAAGGTAAGTCTTTATATTTTCTGTAGGCAAGTTCAATCAGAAACGCCAGAATAAGCATAAGAAAAAAATAGATATTTCTCGTCAAATTTATCGTTGAAACGGATTTGACAGTTTGTTTTATATTGCTGTTTTCGTTTATAAATTTGCCCGCGTTGCTTAAAGGAATAATCATTCCGTCTCTCGCGCCTGTAAAGCTTTTAATAAAAGCAGTATCAGCTCCTATAGTCTGAGTCTCCATATCGTTTTCTATAATCTTAAAATTTACGACTTTTCCTGTAATTTTATTTCCCGTTTCAATCAGTCTTATTTGAGCCGAATAAATTCCTGGTTCGGAAATGAACATTTCAGCTAAATACTCTTTTCTGTCGTAAGAAAATTTCGTTTCAAGATGATTTTCATTAACAAAGACTTCGGCAGATGCATTTTCCAAAGCCCTCATATTCTCGTCAAAAATTTTACCGCTGAAAATGATTTTCTCTCCGGAATAATATTCTGATTTCTGAGTATTGATCTTAATTCTCTCGGGAGATTCGCTTAAAGCTGTCTGATCAAGAAGATTGAGCGCGAACTTTCCGAAATTATCGCCGTCGTCATTAAAAAGCAGTTTCCAAAAAGAACTGAAATTGACGATTATCTTATTGATTCCTCCTGTTTTAAATTGATAAACAGCTTTGGATTTTAAGGAATTTGAAATAGAAAGCATGGGTCTGAATTTTTTTTCGTCTGGGAAAAAAGTAGTATTATAAGTTACTTCGGGAAGTTTATTTATAATAACGGGATTTGAGGCGCGTGTGAGTAAAAAACTTCCTTCGCCGGAAGGCATTTCAATTAATTTTCCTTCAAACGGCACATATTTAAAATTATTCAATCCTGTGCCGAAATAATTTTCGATTTTGGCGAAATCAGTCTTTTGATTTAAAAAAATTATACAAGATGAAAATTTTCCGAAAATATCAAGCGTAAATCGGCTTGAATATTTAGTCGGCGTTCCGAAAGAAATCAATGATTTATATTTTTTAGTGTCAATTGTATCCGAAAGAGCATTTTCATAGACGAGAGAAAAATTATAACCGTTCGATTTCAAAAGTTTGATAAAAAACGATAAATCAAGCGACGGCGAATTTGCTATAATAAGAAAATTACCCGTACTGCTTAATTTTCTCTGATAAGCCGACTTTTTGTTGTTGAAAATGTTTTTCTCGTCGGATAAAGGATTAATAGAAAATTCGATTTCCCTGAAATCTCCGGATAATTTCGGAAGTTCAGCTTTAACCGTGACGAATGTGTCCGGATCGGGAATATTTTGCCGTACGGTTTTTATGATTTTACCTTTTTCGTAAATATTTAAAGTAAAATCCCCGTTTTTAATTCTTCCGTTATATCCGACTACTGCGGAGAATCGCGTTTCTTCCTCACCGGCAGGATTGTCGGTATAAATCAAGTCGCTTAGAAATATATCGGATTCACTATATTTTAAAGAGCCGTAAATTATATTTACAGGAAGATTGTTCTTAAGCGAAAAATTATCGGCGTCGTTAAAATTGCCATCGCCGAAAATTATAACCGATTTTATATTCTCCTTAGAGATCGAATTCTTTATAAGATCGTTCATCTCATTCGTTGAAATTTTTGTGAATCTGTCATTGAAATCGAGTTGTTTTACATCTGAAATCCGTTTTATTCCGTCTCCGAATGTATAAGCTAAGAAAGAAGAGTCTTTCAATACACCGTTCGCGATTTCTTTAAATAGAATGGTATCAGTCGGATTATTTAAAGCGACTGACCTTGAATTATCAAATAAGAGGAGTCGTTTTTCTGTTCTTTCATCATAACTGATTTTTGTCAGGACAGGCTCAAATATAAGCAATAAAAGCAATGAAAAAAATACATATTTCTGCGAGAAAAACAAAAATTTATTTTTTGTTTTCAGGTCCGCCTTCATCAAATAGAACTTAACAATAAAATAAACAAGGAACAGCGATATTATAAGCAAAACACCCGGATATTTTAAATCAATCGTCATATATTATGGAATAAACCTAATTATCTTCGTCGAGAAAATCGAAACCTCTTGAGGTGTTTTTATTTCCGTCCCCTGCCGGTTTTGAATTATCAGACGCGTCAGTCTTCAAAGGTTCATTATTTACCGGCTCTGGTTTATCGAAATCAAGATCAATATTAAATGAAATAGCCTGATCGTCGGATTTTTGAATATTGATGTTAGGGGATTCAGGATTACCAGGTTTTTTCAATACCTTCTTTTTCTCTTCTCTAGATTCATCAGGATGAGGAGAACCGTACTCATATTTATCAAGAAGTGTCATCATTATCTCTTCGATGGACTTATCAATATTATTTCCTTTGGTATTAACTTTTACTAAAGTAGCTACATCGTCAAAGAAAGTCTGATATTTATGAAACATAGCTCTTTTTCTATTTCCGGTTAATATAATCAGCAACATGATTATAATTAAAGCCATCACAGTTATTATGATTATGGCAAGCAGGCTGAATCCTGAGGAATCTATTACTTCCACAGCTTCGGATTCAGTTGGGGTTTCAATGTCAGAGTATAAGCTTAAATTATCAAAAGAATCAGTTTCGACGGTTTCAACGGGAGTTTCAACCACAGGTACATTTTTTTTGAAGCCTGATGAAGACAGCACTAAAAAGAGTTCGTTTATTCTTCCTTCGCTGACCTTTCTGTATAACAATACTTCTTCCTGGAAGTTTTCTTCTTTAGCCAAAACGATATCGAGATCGTTCAGGCCTTTGTGCATGGTAACGGTGTTATTCTGACCGATGGAAATAACTTCGTTCGGGTTTTCAATCTGCAGCCTGCTTGAATTTTTTAATGCATTGATTTTTAGCGTGAATGTTTTTTGGTCAGGCGTAAAATTTAATCTTACGAAATCGGTATATAACGAATCGTTTACCAAAAATCTCAATTCAGCTTTATAAATGCCGGAAACGGTTAAAATCTCCTTTTTGCCTATGTTTTTTTTCGTAAAGACGAATGTTGCAGAATAATTCTTACCTTCGACAAGCTCTTCCCCGGAAAGCGTTCTTGTATCGAAAATCAATTCTATAAGCCCAGCATTGTTTACTTTTTTTAAGACAAACGGTTTTTTTATGTCCGATTGATAGTCAAATGTTTGGGAATTCATTAATTCAAGCGAGATTACGCCGTATTCGCCCTCCTCGAAATAAAAATTCCTTTTCTTGGAAAAATCCAAAATAACAGCCGATACAACAAAGCTTGCCGTCATTAGAAGCATAATAAAAATCAATTTAAATCTTTCCATTTGCATTCCCCCGCAAATTTTTTACATAAGGTCTGAAGGATCTACATCTACATCAATTTTAATTTTCGAGGAACTTTTGAAAGTCTCTAAGGCGCACGAAACAAGCTCTCTCGACTTTTTCCCGTTCCTGTCTTGAATTATAAGCGATTTTATTAAAATATACAACCTAAATATATTATTTACTTTCAAAACCATTTTGTCAACCGGTTTGTAAATTATACAGTCCTTATTGTTTCTGACGAGATTTTCGTATAACTCCATAGATTTTGTCCTGACTTCCGATAAATCCTTTGAAGACAGAGTAAGCTTTATTATTTTCGAAAACGGAGGATAAGAGGTCAATTCCCTGATCTTCATTTCATCTTTAATAAAACCAAGATAATCGTGATCCATGACATGTTTTATTATTGAATTATTTTCGTTAAACGATTGAAGAATCACTTTTCCCTTTATTTTTCCCCTTCCGGCTCTGCCTGATACCTGCTCCATCAGCTGAAAAGCTTTTTCATCCGACCTGAAGTCCGGAAAAATCAATTCGCCGTCAACATTCACTATGCAGACTACCGACACTGTATGAAAATCGAGTCCTTTTGATATCATCTGCGTTCCGACGAGGATAGACGCGCCTGATTTTTCAAATTTATCAAGGATATCTCTATGTCCGTCCTTGTTTCTTGTAGTGTCGTAATCCATTCTGAAAACAGGAATTTCGGGAAAAACTTTTTTCAATTCCATTTCGACCTGCTCGGTTCCTATTCCTTTAAAATAAATATTCGTATCGCCGCATTTTGGGCAATAATTCTTCCCATTCTCAAAATAACCGCAATAATGGCAGATCAGTTGATTTTGAGACAGATGATAGGTCAGAGAGACGGAGCAGTTTGGACAGGTGGCCGTATTCCCGCACGATTTACATAAAAGATGCGGAGAGTATCCTCTTCTGTTCTGCAGAACCATTATTTTCCTGCCTAAAGCCAATTCTTTTTCAAACAATCTTAAAACATTTTCTTCAAATAGTTTATTGGGATTTTCTTTTTTTACTACTTTAATATCCGGTAATACGGCGGAACTGAACCTGTTTTTAATTTCGAGCAGTCTGTATTTTCCTGAAACGGCGTTATAATAACTTTCCATGGAAGGAGTCGCGGATCCTAAAATTACCGGTGCCGTGTTGAGAAATCCTCTCATTATCGCTGAATTTCTTGCGCAGTACCTCGGAGCCGAATCGGTTTGTTTATAGGAAGAATCATGTTCTTCGTCAACAATTATCACTCCCGGATTTTGCAGAGGCGCGAAAATTGCCGATCTGGGACCTATTACGATTGAATGAACCCCTTTTTTGATGTTTTTCCAGCTTTCGTACCTTTCAAAATCCGACATTTTACTGTGAAGCACAGCGATCCTGTCTCCAAAATAAGATCTGAATTTCCTTACAGTTTGCGGAGTGAGAGATATTTCAGGCACAAGAATTAAAGCTGTTTTCCCGATTTTCAAGATTTCTGCAACCACGGAAATATACACCATCGTTTTTCCGCTGCCGGTTATACCGTGAATCAAAAAAGTTTTCCACACATTATTTTGCGAGGATTTAAGAATTTCATTCGAGCAGAAGGTTTGTTCTTCATTTAAAGAAATAGGATTTGCAGGCGGAGCATTTTCCAACAGAAGCGAAGCAACATGTTTTTTCATGATGGAAATTTCATTGATAAATCCTGCCGACAGGGCTTTTTTTAAATTTGCGGTTGATATGCCTTTCGATGAAATATCCTTGTGAAGCAAAATATCATTTTCATCAAAATATTTCATTAAATCTGAAAGTTTGCCGTTTCCGATTACTTTCAAGTCTCCATTCTTCTTATACGCTTTTAACAGTATCTCTTTTTTCTTCTCTTTTATCGAATCGTCAAAAGACACAATTCCTTTCCTCCTGAAATTATTAAGATTCTTCC
>JAKLPX010000192.1 GCA_022013635.1 Candidatus Delongbacteria bacterium | reverse complement strand
GGAAATTTTAAAAGACATTCCCGATGATATTGAGATTAAAATCATATCCTATGCCCTTTTGTTAGACGAATATAAAGATAAATTAGCTGTTTTTAAACAAAAACTTGAAGAATTCAGAAATCAAAGATACGGAAGCGTTCATGTAAAACTGATCAAATTTGTAAACAGAAATCAAACACCCATTCACGACAGGGCATTGTTTTCTCTTGATTGGGGACTCAGTTTTTCAAATTCTCTTTCGCAAATAGGCGCAAAGCACGACATAGTGGCTCGGAGAATTTTATCCAAAGAAAGAGAGATTAATGAATTTGATGATTTTTGGTATATCGGAAATGAAGGGAAAAGAGGCGGTAAAGTTTTAAAGATAAGCGTAATTGATTTATAAATTATTCGGAGTTTAAATGAAGAGTTCGAAGGAGATTCGCGAGGAATTCATTAATTTTTTTATAGAAAAAAAACATACTAAAGTTCTTGCAGCACCTGTTATACCATACAATGACCCGACTTTATTATTTACAAATGCCGGAATGAATCAATTTAAAGATATATTTCTCGGGTCGGGAAAAAGAGATTATACTAGAGCTGTGAACAGCCAGAAATGTATCAGAGCCGGCGGAAAACATAACGATCTTGACGAAGTCGGTAAGGACGGTTATCATCATTATTTTTTTGAAATGCTCGGCAACTGGTCTTTCGGCGATTATTATAAAAAAGAAGCCATTTCTTGGGCTTGGGAATTATTAACAGGTGTTTGGAATCTTGATAAGAGCAAGCTTTACGCTACCGTTTACAAAAACGACGAGGAAGCTGAAGAAATTTGGAAGACAGTGACAGATATAGACCATTCGAGAATTTCAAGACACGACGATATACATAATTTCTGGTCAATGGGAGAAACCGGACCTTGCGGACCTTGTTCCGAGATTCATTATGACAGAGGAATTGATTTTTGTGGCAAGAAGGGCGTAATCGGACATAAATGCGAGGTTAACAGCGACTGTGGGAGAGTAATTGAGATATGGAATCTTGTATTTATTCAATTCAATAGAAATGAAAAGGGTGAATTGACTCCTCTGCCGAATAAACATGTGGATACCGGTATGGGATTTGAGAGAGTATGTCAGATCATTCAGGGTCAGGACTCAAATTATCATATTGACATTTTCAGAGACATTATAGCTGAAATCGAAAAAGTTACCGGCATTGAATATCATTCCGATGAAAGAGGAACTCCGCATAGAGTGATTGCGGATCATATAAGGACGCTTTTATTTGCTATAGCTGACGGTGGTATGCCGTCGAATGAAGGCAGAGGCTATGTCTTAAGAAGGATATTAAGAAGAGCTGTCAGGTACGGAACTAAACTCGAAATGGGAGAACCGTTCATTTATAAGATCGCCGAAAAAGTAGCTGAAGTCATGGGCGACGAATTTCCGGAGATAAGAAAGTATTTAAAGCATGCCCAGAGCATAATTCAGGCTGAGGAAAAGATGTTTTTGGCGACATTGAGCAAAGGAGTGGAATTATTTAACGATTTTATCGAAAATAAATCTGCCGGCGATAAAATAATAGACGGGGAAACGATCTTTAAACTTTATGATACTTTCGGCTTTCCGGTTGATTTGACAACGCAGATGGCCGATGAGACCGGATATAAAATGGACTTGAATGGTTTTGAGCTTGCAATGAACAGACAAAAAGACCAATCCCGTTCAAATCAGAAATTCAGAGAAAATAAAGATATGACTTGGATCGTTTTATCCGAAGCAAATTCTACTGAATTCGTCGGTTATGACAATCTTGAAACAAATTCAAAGATAGTTAAATACAGAATTGATAATAATAAAATTTTCATGGTCCCCGATAGTTCGTCATTCTACGCCGAATCAGGCGGGCAGATTGCCGATAAAGGTTCGGTCATGATAAACGGAGAACAGCTGACGGTTTTAGATGTTCAGAAAGACGGTGATTTCTTCGTTATAACGGCAAAAAAACCTGAACTTATAAATATCTCGTCAGAAACGGTTTTAAATCAATCCGTTTATAAATCATTCAGAGACGAATTAAGGATTCATCACAGCGCTACGCATCTTTTGCAATCCGCAATAAGGCGGATTTTCGGCGATCACATAGCTCAATCCGGGTCGTTTGTGGCAAATAATATCATGAGATTCGATTATTCTCATTATGAAAAAATGTCAGACGAAAATATCAGGCTCGTTGAAGAGATCGTGAACTCATTTATTAGAATGAACCTTCCGATAGTTACTGAAACCAAAACTCTTGACGAAGCAAAAAAGTTGAATGTGACGGCTTTATTCGGCGAAAAATACGGCGAGATCGTACGAATAGTAAAAATAGGAGACATCTCCGCTGAATTATGCGGGGGAACGCACGCTTACAGAACAGGTGATATCGGATATTTCAGGATATTATCCGAATCGAGCATCGCAGCCGGAATCCGCAGGATCGAAGCCGTGTGCGGTCATTATGCTGTTGTAAAAGCCGCCGAACAGAGAAATATTATTGAAGCTGTCATTCGGATGCAGTCCGTAAAAGAGCTTGATATTCTTGACAGGCTTATAAAAAATTCGCTTGATAAAAAAGAGCTTGATAAAACAGTTAATGAGCTGAACGAGAAATTAGCTCTGACTCAAATAAACGATCTGATTTCAAAAAAAATCAATATCAACGGCATAAATATAATTTCGTCAATCGTAAATGTTTCCGATGCACGAATTCTTAAGAATCTTGCTGAAAATTTAAGAAATCAATTGCAGATGAGCATAATTCTCCTCGGAGCTGAAATTGACAATAAAGCATCTCTTGTATGCGCGGTAACTGACGATCTGAAAGGTATCGTTAAAGCAGGTAAGATAGTCGGCGAAGTAGCCAGAATGCTTGGCGGCGGAGGCGGCGGCTCAGATCATCTCGCCACAGCCGGAGCTAAGGATGTTTCCAAACTTAAGGAAGCAATCGAATCGGTAAAAGGAATACTATAAGATACTTTGTTATTGAAAGAAGGATTTTATTTTTTTTATAATACTGCCGGTTGAAAACCCATATTTTTCCATGAGTTCGTCGGGATTACCAGATGTAAGAAAAGTATCCATGACCGCTACTACATCTGCTTTTGCATTTACTCCTGAGAGCATCAGTGCTTCAAATACCGCAGTAGCCAATCCTCCGTGTATCTGGTGCTCATCAATTACAAGGAGTTTTCCTGTTTTCCTGACCGAATCCGCCAGAGTTTTTGAATCCAGAGGTTTGATAGTATGAATATTTATCAGTTCTATATCTAATCCTTCTTTCTCAAGTGACTGAACTACTTCAATAACCTTTGAAAGTATCTGCCCCGATGAAACGACAGTAATATCCTTGCCTTTTCTCAAAATTTTTGCCTTCCCGATAATAAATTCATCTTCGCGTGAAGTAAGAACAGGCGTAGCTTCCCTGACGAACCTGATGTAAACAGGTCCTTTGTGTTTATATGCCTGGATCGTGGCATTATAAGCTTCATTCACATCGCATGGATTGAGGATTATCATGTTCGGAAGAACCCTCATCAAAGCAATATCTTCGAGCATCTGATGGGTCGGGCCGTCCGCTCCTACGGTTATACCGACATGCATCCCGGCCAGTTTGACATTCAGGTTGGAATAGCAGACCGTC
>JAKLPX010000016.1 GCA_022013635.1 Candidatus Delongbacteria bacterium | reverse complement strand
TCCGACAAAAGAATGAAAAGACTGATAGGACACGAAATCGCAAGAACAAAATGTAATGATATAAACAGCTACATAAAAAAGTATTACTCAGACTTTTTTGAGGCTACAAATCTGATTATAACGAAAGGAAAAGAAAAATGGACTTAATAGAAAGAATAAAAAATATCTTATCTCAAAACGGATTGAAATCTCCCGTATTTGATCTGCATTATGATAATCAATTGAATGTCATAGGTTATATTGCCGACGAATTTTTTGAAGATAAAGACGATAAGCAATGTCAGGAGTATATTTGGGAAAAGCTGAAATCATTCATGGGAGATGAAGACTTAGTTAGAATTCTGACTATTTTTCACGAAACACCCAAAGAGAGAGCCGAAAGGATGATCGAATACAGCCCGATAAGCCGCTCTAAATCGAGGTTTTGGGTACACTCGGCACCTGATCAAGCAAAATACTGGATTTTTTTGGATGTTGCGAGATTTGATGATGGCTTATATAAAACTTTTTCGTTAATAATAAATAAAAAAGAAAACATAAAAAAGGGTTTGATCTTTGAGTATAATCAAGAAGTAATCGGTTTTATGGAACTTGAGCAGGGAGAAATCTATCAGGAATTATTTGACAATACTTTCAGAAACGCTGAATCAGAATTAAAATATTTCATTATGCAGAAGCATGAAAAGCTGACTGAGAAAGGTTTATGGGGTTCAGACAATATGTATGACTATATTTATAAAAACAATTTCAGGCTTACATCTGTTACAAAAAACCAATTGATTTTCACAGAAGACGAAATCCCTGTGATCGAATCAGCAATCCAACATCTCGATGATTTCGAGATTAAAAAAGAAATAGAACTTGCAATAAAAAAATCGCAAATAATAAATGGAAGTAAGAAAAATATATAGGATTATTATCTATGCATGAATTAAAATGGAAAGAAGCAATAGAAAAAGTACTTAAAGAAGAAAAAAAAGCGTTACACTATACAGAAATAGCTGATTAGAAATCATACTGTTGACAGGCTAAGTGGCCGTTGGGATAGATTTTCTTGGTTTGGTTTTTTTCCTGTAAAAGAAGATGGCGAATTGTTTAAAGAGCTTAAAGTACGACAAGATATCTATCCAGAACTTAGGAGATGTATTGGAAGCAATATTGATAGAAAGTTTAGAACCAAGGCAGAATAGAAAACAAGGTAATCTTTTTTTTGGACTCGAATATTTACAACAAGAATCCCCGGAAATAAAAAAGAAAATGAAACAGCAATTAATCAAAGAATTAACTGACAGGCTTTGATTGCTTTAACACCATGAAGAAAAAACAACCTCAACTATTTGATCCCGATCTGCATTTCGAATCCGAACGATTTGAGGGAAGATAAAGATATTGATTTTTATGAAGATCGATTTGAGTAGATATCCATTTCAAAGCCTGTGAATCACAGTTGTAGCCACACCCCATATCTCGAACTCCATTCCATCATTAATTTCAATCGGCTTATAATTGGGGTTGTCAGGCATAAGTCTGATTTTATTTTCTACCCATGAAAGTCTTTTGACGGTAAATTCACTGTTTATGATAGCCACGACAATCTTGCCGTGCTTTGCCTCCAGCGAACGGTCAACGATCAGTATATCTCCTGAATGAATTCCTGCCCCGATCATCGAATCACCCTGAATTTCCACAAAGAATGTTGCCGCCGGATTTTTTATCAGGTATTCGTTCAGATCCAGCGATCTTTCCAAATAATCGTCAGCAGGCGACGGAAAACCGGCAGATAATTTTTCAGTATAAAACGGCAGCTCGACCTTTTCGCCTTTTACGACCTTATATATCTTCACAACATTTGTAATGTTTCTTTCCATAACGGAAATATAACAAAAATTATCATTTCAGAAAAATAATTTTTTAATGAATTTAATTGCCTTAACTCAAAAGTGTGTATATATTTAACAATGGCAATATTGGGGCTGAAGGACGATGATAAGGTCAAATTTAGAAAATATTTACAGGGAAATAGATAAGGTCTGTGTAAAAATCGGAAAAGACCCTAAGGGAATTCTGCTTGTTGCCGTATGTAAAACATTTCCTGTTTCCGCAAATCTCGATGCGATAGGTTTCGGACAATTTATATTCGGCGAAAATAAAATTCAGGAGCTTGTCAGGAAAAAGTCGTATCTTTATCTGAACGGCGAAAGGAATGCCAAATGGCATATTATCGGCCATTTACAGTCCAATAAAGCCAAACAGGCAGTAATCAATGCAGATATGTTCCAATGTCTGGACAGCATCAAACTGGCGCATAAGTTGAATGAGGCATGTATTCAGCTGAACAGGAAATTTAAAGTGCTGATTCAGATAAATTCAAGCGGCGAAGAAAGTAAATCAGGAATTAAACCGGATGATCTGAACGGATTTTTAATCAGTCTGAAACAATTTGAAGAATTGGAGATAATGGGGCTGATGTCTATCTGCGCATTTAATGATAATCCTGAAGATTCAAGGGCTGAGTTTCAGTTCATGAAAGAACTCTTCGATAAAGCAAAAATATTTAACGGCGGAAATATTGACATAAAATATCTTTCTATCGGTATGAGCAGTGATTATCAAATCGCTATTGAAGAAGGAGCTAATATTATCAGGCTCGGAACGGCGATATTCGGAGCAAGACTTAAATGATATCATATTTTTTTACCTTTTTATCATTACTTATTTTGGCAAGAGTTATATTTTCGTTTACAGGCTGCCGTTACGGAACAATTTACGATTTCGTCTATACCTATTCCGAAAAAATTCTCAAACCCATAAGAAAATTTCTACCGCCGTCAAGAGTTGACTGGTCACCGTTTGTTGCTCTAATAATTATAGATACGATCGGCAAACTTCTTAATCCGCTTGTTTTCTATGTTGTTAACGAAGAATACGGTAAGATAATCCCGCTTTTTTTATTCGTTTTTGTTTCTCTGTTGTCGTCTGTTACAGTGCTTTTGATCATAATATTTGTAGTAAAAATCGCCAACGATCTTGTAAAGGGGCAGAATTTATTTTTAACCAAAGCTCTTGATTCAATAACGGATCCGATCATTATCAGAGTTCGTTCAAAAATCCCTTTCGGGTATAAAAATTATTCCGTTTGGTTAATTTTAGTCTTATTGTTTATAATTAAAGCATTTTTTAATTATTTAATAATTATATATGAAACCTATTTTTCTTATAATTTATATTTTTATTTTTTTT
>JAKLPX010000191.1 GCA_022013635.1 Candidatus Delongbacteria bacterium | reverse complement strand
ATGAGCCGACTGATGTTTCTTATGGACTTGGAATAAATGAGTTTGACAATGAAGGAAGGATCGTCAAATATTTTTTCGGGAATACTATTATGTTCAATATTTATTTCCCGAACGGTCAGATGAGCGAAGAGCGGCTTGATTATAAATTAAGATTTTACGACGCAGCTCTTGATCATTTTGAAAGTCTCCGGGCAAAAGGTTTCAACCTTTTGATCTCCGGAGACTACAACACCGCGCATAACGAGATAGATATCAAGAATGCCAAAGCGAATGAGAACTATTCCGGATTCCTGCGCATCGAACGCGACTGGCTGGACAAATTCGTCAAAACCGGCTATGTGGATACATTCAGGCACCTTTATCCCGATAAAGTCCAGTATTCATGGTGGAGTTACCGATTCAACGCCCGCAAGAATAATACCGGCTGGCGGATTGATTATCATTTCGTCAATAAAGAATTTCTTCCGAAAGTTAAAGATTCATACATCATGAATGATGTTTACGGATCCGACCACTGTCCAATCGTCATTGATCTGGATATTTAATTTTACGCTGTCTTTTTCTTTGTTACTTTCATTTTGGACACGCAAAAGAAAGTAAGAGAAATAAATCTAAAACAAATCACTCGGGCTATAGGTCAAAAATTCCTGCCACGAAAGCCCCTGCCCTCCGACAATATAACTTTTAGCATCCCCGTGAATCTGCATGAATTTTCTCATTCCATCGCTTTTTTGCATGTTCCCGCTTTTGATCTCAAGCGCAACAATTTTGTCTCCCTTCTTAAGAACAAAATCAACCTCGAAATTATTCTCCCGCCAGTAAAACAATTCATAATCATCAAGCTTTGACCGGTTCAGTAAATGTGAACCTACGCATGATTCGACCAATCTGCCCCACTTTTCCGGTTTTTCAATTATATCTGTAAATCTTTCAGGCATCATCGCATTTATCAGAGCAGTATTATGAGCCATCAATTTCGGGCTAGAAGCTCTTATTCTAACATCTTTTACCATGAATTTTGAAATACCTCCGATAATCCCGCTGTCGTTGAGAAGGTCAAGGTAATGCGAGACAGTGGTTGTGTTTCCGGCATCATGCAGTTGTCCAAGAAATTTATTGAATGACAATATCTGCCCTGAATAAAGTAGTCCCAGCTCGCACACGCTTTTTAAAAGCGCCGGTTTATCAACCCTCGTTATATGCAGAATATCCTTCGAAATAGTAGTTTCTATTATTGAATTTCTAATATAATTTTTGAACCTGATTTCCTCATGAATTAGCTCACCTGCGCCGGGATAAGCTCCGAACCATACATACTGTTCCGGCGACAAAGCGAACTCTTTTTTCATCTCGGCATAAGACCAGTGCACCATTTTTATTAATTCGAACCTGCCGGTCAGAGATTCAGTCAGCCCTTTCTGCAAAAGTAACTGTGACGACCCAAGAAGAACAAGCTTGATATTTGTCTTTTCCCTGCTGTCCCTGTCCCATTCAAGTTTGACAGTTTCACTCCAGTTCTTTATTTTCTGGATCTCGTCAATTATCAGAAGATATTCATCAGTTTTCTCAACTTTCATTCTGAGCCTTACAATCTCCCACTGCTGGCTGATCCATACGCTGTTTTCAGGATTGATGTCATCGGCAGTTATATAGATACTTTTTTTATCGGTTCTTTTCAGATATTCTAGAATGGTTGTGGTTTTACCGACCTGACGCGGACCGGAAATTACTTGAATGAACTTCCTTTTTTCATTCAGTCTTTTCTCAATTACTTTTATCTTCTTTTCCATATACATTCTCCGTTTTATACCCATATTTCATATTTTACTCAAGGTATTGAGAAATTTTACTCAACGCTCTGAGAGTTTTTACTCAATAGAAATATACTAAACTCTTTATAGACCTGCAATATAAATAATTTGTAATACAAACGATAAAGTATCAGTAATGGAACACTTAGCCGGAATAAATCACTTCTCTAAAAATCAGTGCATCTTTTAATGCCCTCAAAGCAAACTATCACTTTTCTTTATTCTCTAATTTCTATTAAACGGTTTATTCCGTTGATTTTTATAATTCTTTTCTCTCCGGAAGGAAATATTATTTCAAGATTAAAATCGGAAAATTCTTTTCCCAATCCGAAGTGCTGAACAAGAGAATGTTGATTTGTATTTCCCTTTCCGCCCTGAATCTCTCTTATCAAACTTAGGCTATTATTGAACACTCTTAATCTTGTACCGATAGCATCGGAATGATTTTTCCCTATCACTTTTATTTCAAGCCAATTTCCAAGTTTCTCTGTATCGTTTCTAAAAAGCTGTATTTTCCCGCCGGCGGAAAGTATATCAAGGTCTCCGTCATTATCAATGTCAGCAAAAGCTACTCCCCAGCCGTCAAAATGTCTGGTTCCCGAGAGGTAGGTATCATCCCTGAATGTTTTATTGCCGTTATTCATATACAAGAAGGATTTTTTCCCCTCATGAATATCATTTATATAGAGGTCAATATATCCGTCGTTGTCGAGATCTCCGAAAGCAGGCTCGGAATGAGTCTCTTCATATTTTATTCCTGCGCAGCTTCGGATATCATTAAATTTATAATCAGGCGCGCCAAGGTTTTCATAAAGCATTGTCTTATTTGAAAAATCTATATATCTCGGATGCGCCAAATTTGCCGTTATCAGATCAAAATCGCCGTCGTTGTCAATGTCGCCCCATTCCGAGCCGATCGTGTGGCCCCGCCATCCGAATGTTTCAACTCCTGCAACATTTTTTTCTTTTGCAGCATTTATAAAATATCCTGTGCCGTCGTTTTGAAATAAAAAATTTTCTGACAATCTGTAATTCGATATATAAATATCAGGATCGCCGTCATTATCAAAATCACATATACTAACTCCTTTTCCGGCTCTTTTTCTATCGTCCGCAGGCAATATGCCGGAAATATCAGTTACATTTTTAAATCTTCCGTTTCCTGTTCCAAAAAACAATTGATCTTTCTCGGATATATAATTGGTTTCGTAATTAGCAAAATATATGTCTAAATTTCCGTCCTTATTTATATCCGCAAGACCTATACCTTCCGTTGAAACTTTATTATCCTGAATTGAATTCTCTCCGATCACTTTCTTAAATATGCCGTAAGTATTCAGCCATAGGGCTTCCGGATCTTTTGTTATGATATCCAAATCTCCGTCATTATCGAAATCACCCCACAGTCCGCCGTTGGCAGAAATCGTATCGGAAAAAGATAGAACAGTCATTTCTGTAAATTTCTTCCCATTAATATTTTTAAATAACCTTCTTCCGTCAAGAAGCATATCCTGATAGCCGTCTTCATCATAATCGCCCCAGGCTATCCTTGTAGAAGAAACATCATTTAAGCCGTATTCTTCAGTAGCATCAGTATATACTATTTCATCGAAACCGAAAGATTTTCTTATATCATTCAAGACTTCGGTCTTTGATTTAAAATTCATTGCCTGAATATAAAGCGAGTCGCATAATTTCCACACATTTTCGGAATCTCCTGCGATTAACCCTTTTGCAAAATAATTCAATGATTTATTAATGTCTCCGAGCCCTCCAAAGGCTTTACCAAGAAGGTAATAGGGTTTACATAATGTTTTTTCATCGTCAATCCCGAGCAAATTTTTATCAATAATTTCATAAAGAATATCTACTGCTTTTTGATATTCTTTCTTATCTATAAGTATTTCCGCAAGATAGCCTCCCGCAGATATTTTCGCGCTTCTTTT
>JAKLPX010000190.1 GCA_022013635.1 Candidatus Delongbacteria bacterium | reverse complement strand
TAAATTTTTCCTTTGATAGGACCGGTGTACCTTCAATAGTTCTCTGCCTTACTTTTTCGTCGTCGTCTATGAAAAATTTTACTTTATATTCCGTATCGTTAAATTCATCAGCGATTTTTTGTCCTGCTTTTCCCCCGCCGTAAATCACCGCCTTTTTTTCTTTTTTTGCGGCCGATCTCAACAGCCAGTGCCTGTAAACAAGCATTACCGTATTTTGCAGGAAGAGGAAAAATATAAGCTCGAGAAGAAGCATTTTAAATATGATAGTCGGGTGTTTGAAGATTACAAAGAATACGGGCAGAGATATTATGAACACTATCAGGCCGATTATATTTTTTAACAGATATGATTTTGCCGTGGCAGACGACCATGACAATTTATAATCGTCCATTATAACAAAAGAGAGTAAGATCCTCATTGAAAAAATAAATATAAGATAATTTAGATGAGGCTGCATTCCCAAAAACGCATTGGCGCTGAAAAAACTCGTAATACTTATCGCCAGCGTGGCAAGTACTCCGAGCAGCCTTTTATCCGATGACTTTAAAATTTTTATCATAAAGGCACACACACTGAATATTTATAATTACTGCATATACGGCAACTATAACCAGAATTTTTTGCGTTCAAAAGCAATCCCCCATTTTAGATAACTTTCTTACTTCTCGGACATTAAATTTACACAAAATTATCATGATTGTCAAAACAAATCTTTTGTAAAAAAGCTATTGAGGCGGCAACGCGAGATTCAACCTGTTTTTTTGAGCCATATCGTTTTATAATTGCCGCAATAATATACTTGACCTTGACCGCTCAAAAAGTTAAATTAACTTAAATATAATTAACCAAAGATAAATTATGACTGAACACCAAAATACGGAATATAAACAAAGCTGGCACGACGATTACCTGAAATGGGTCTGCGGATTTTCAAATGCTCAGGGCGGAAAAATCTATGTCGGTATAGACGATAACGGCAAAGTCGTCGGTATTAATAATTACAAAGCACTGCTTGAAGATATCCCAAACAAGATCAAGAACCTGATGGGAATTACCGCCGATGTCAACCTGAAAACCGAAAATGATAAATTTTATATCGAAATTGCAGTTTCTCCCTACACTGTACCGATCTCGCTCAGAGGCAGATATTATTACAGAAGCGGAAGCGTCAAACATGAATTGACCGGTTCTTCACTGAATGAATTTCTGCTAAAGAAATCAGGATTAACATGGGATGAAGTCGCCGAACCCGATGCAACACTCGATGAAATTGATGAACCGACAATACGGAAGTTCATAAAAGACTGCGCAAAAGCCAAAAGAATAGACATTGAGGACAATATTACAATTCCCCAGCTACTCGACAAACTCAGACTGAGAAAGGGTTCACAGCTAAAAAGAGGCGCATTAATCCTTTTCGGTAAAGATCCCGGTAAATATTTTGTAAATCTTGCGCTCAAAATAGGCAGGTTCGTGGATTCGGACTCTGACTTAAGATTTCACGAAGTGATAGAGGGAAACCTTATATATATGAAAGACAGAATTGAAGAAATCCTGAACGCAAAATTTCTTATACATCCGATTGAATTTGTCGGCTTTCAAAGGTTAGAACACGATGAATATCCCATTCCGGCCGTCCGGGAAATAATACTGAACACTCTTATTCATAGAAATTATATGGGTGCGAGGAACTTTGAAAATTATTGATGCTTGTAGAGACAATAACCTGCCTGAGCCTACAATGAAAAATGAGCAGGGCGGATTTGTCACTATATTATATAAGGCTGAACAGAAACCTGATACTATCATAAACAAATCCGAGCTGAATGCAAGACAAATCAAAGCTATCGAGTATGTCAAAGAACACGGGAAAATAACAAATAGTGAGTATCAAAAGTTGAATAATATCTCCAGAATAACTGCTACTCGTGATTTAATCAAACTTGTAAAATTAGAAGTGTTTAAATCATCAGAAATAAAAGGTGCAGGTTCTTTTTTTAAATTGCATCATTAATTGCATCATTAATTGCATCATTTGTGTCTACAATTGCACCTTAGTTAGTTACGCATAAATGGCGCATAGTTGGCTCATAAAAACAGATTAAATCTTGCGTTGCAGCCTCCGAAATTTCCTGTTTTTTGAGTCATCTGTTCTGATTTTTAATATTAGTGACCATAATGGATCTTATAAGGCTACTTTTCATTTGCCGGATTTGTTAAGTATTACCCAGTGGCCGCCTTTTGTACTTCCAACCCTTCCTAATATGCTATCTTTTTTTAGCTTGGACAAGTGCTCTTTTATAGTAGCATCACCCTTATTGAGCTCTCGCATCAGATCGTTTTTTGTATATTTTGGATTTTGTTTTAACAAAAATATAATTCTGTCCCTGGTGGTTTCTTGGGTGGTTTCTTGGGTGGTTTCTTGGGTGGTTTCTTGGGTGGTTTCTTGGATGGTTTCTTGGGTGTCCTTTTGGGTGTCTGGTTCATTTACAGTTGCATTTAATGCATTATCGGTGATATTAAGCTTTTCTTTGTATAATGTGACAAAAAAACCGTTAAATCTTTCTTCGAACTTTGGCGGAATGACTCCATAGTCTCTGCAAATGTTAAAGATCTTCTTTATACCCGTACCGTACCTTTCGACCGAACCGATCTCTTTAAATGCCTTTGCCACGAGCTTGTTCCTTGCCTGTGATGTATAAGTATCGTTTAGAAGATCATCTATTGTTATGCCTCCGAACAGTTTGCCCGGATTGTAAAATTCAATTCTGTCATCAAAGATCTTTATAGTGCTCCCGCTGCTTTCCCTGTAATCTCTGTGAACTATCATATTGACGACGATCTCTCTTATGGCATCAAGCGGATAGTCATACCTTTCTTCTCTTTCCAACTTTCCCGTCACGATATATTCGACCATCATCTGCTTTTGAATGAACTTGATAAGCTCTTCGGATTCGGTGAGAAGATCGGTGCTTAGCGTAAGATCATCTATGATCTTCGTCGGGCTTTTAAATCTGCCCGCCTGAATATCTGATACAGCGCAATATTCTTTTGCGAACATCAGATATGCCCCGGAAGTGATCTTATTGTCCCTGATCATCTCCATCTTAAGCATAAATTCATAAGGGGTCATCTGAATTTCGGATCCGTTTCTTTTCTCAATTTTTTTAATGAATTTGAATATCTTTTCTTCGGAAATATGTTCATAAGAATGGTTGGGATCGGGATGGAAATCCCAGCTGCTGTTCATCGTCCTGAGATAAAGGTCGCTGATTTCGCCCAGTGACAGCTGATGATTGGAGTTCTTGACACGCTTATAGTATCTGCCTTTAAGCGCTACCGGTTTTATCGGATATTCGTCAACGAGAAGAGCTACTATTCTTGAACTTTCGTATTCACAGACTTCCGCGTCGATGATAAGCTGAGGCTGAGTTTTATTTTTTATTTCATTTATCCATTTCTGAAGCGTTTCATCTCCGATCTGAAAATCTTTATTGGCTATTTTACCGTCCTCAATT
>JAKLPX010000189.1 GCA_022013635.1 Candidatus Delongbacteria bacterium | reverse complement strand
AATATTTGAAGAAAAAAGGAAGAAGATATATATTCTATTAATGACAGTGAGTCTTTCTATGGTTAAAAATTATAAAAGCTTAAGAGTCCACAAAATATGAAAAAAGACAAACTTGAACATATTAAGAATTATCTTCATAGAGTCTGGCAGGCGAACAAGGAATTGCCTAAAAAAGAAGCATTCAAAGATTTACTTAACCGTTTATATGCGGGGAATAAGGAAATTGAAGATGTAATTGATAGTATTTCAATAGGCAGCGAAACAGCAATTATTAATATTCCGAGAAAAGACAAGCTCCACAGAGGTAGTGCGGATACTCTGTACAATAATATCATAATTGAATTTGAAAATAATATCACTTTTCCGGCAAAACTAAAGCATGCAAAGGAGCAACTAGCAGGTTATTATCTTGGTCAGATTAAGTCCGGAAAAGGATACAATTTTACTTTAATTGCATCCGACTGCGAGCGTTGGGTTGTATTCTCACCGGATGTTAATCAGCTTGAGAACTTAGAGGAAGTTAATGAAGATGAACTTATTCTTAACGAAGTTAAAAGTTCTTCTTTTCATTTAAGCGAGAAGAATGCGGAAGAGTTTTATTACTGGATAGACAGATTTTTATTCAAAGAGGAAAAGCGTAAAGCTACTTTAAAAAGCATCGAGGAGTCATTCGGTTATCAGAGCAATGTTTTTATTGAATCTTTCAGGCAGTTATCAAACCATTTTAATGAAGCCAGGAAATATGGAGAAGTGCAGGTCGCTTATGAAGAATGGGGAAAATTTCTTTCGGTGGCTTACGGATCATTTAGCGGTACTGAGAAAATATTCCTGATCCATACTTATCTGAGCATATTTTCAAAAATGCTTGCATATTCGGTTCTGAGCAACTTTGAAGGGAGTTTATCAGGAGCTTATTGATCTCGATACAAGGCACTCACTCGGAGAGTATTATACACCAGACTGGCTTTGCGAAAGGATAGTAAAGAAATTTGATTTTAAACCAACAGATAAAGTTCTTGATCCTGCTTGCGGAAGCGGTTCATTTTTAAGGGCTTTCGTACACCGTATCAGGGAAGTTAATCCGGGCATAAGCGTAGAAGATTTGAATAACAATGTTTACGGAATTGATATTCACCCTTTAAGTGTTCAGATAGCGAAAACAACACTTCTTTTATCTCTCGGAAGGGAAATAACTAAGATAAGGAAACCGATTCATCTTAATGTCATTCTAGCCAATACTCTTACTTCTCCAAAAGGTGCTGAGAATCTTTTTGACGGCGATTTTTTAATGTTTATTGAAAAAATTAAATTATGGCTAAATATTGATATATTTGAAGATATGAACCTGTTTGACGATGCACTCGATACATGTGATGATCTCGCAGATCAGACCATGAATAAAAAAGCTGAAGGATCAGAAACTATCGCCAACATTCTGAAAAATATAAATAAAGATTATAATCTTGAAGGTGGCAAGATAGAGAGTTTTTACAAGATTTATCAGGCTTTAAAAACTGTTAAAGAAAAAGGAAGGGACAGCATCTGGAAATTTATTATTCAGAACTCATATAAGCCGTTCTTTCTCAAGGGAAAATTCAACTATGTAATCGGTAATCCGCCATGGTTCACTTATAGCTCAATCAGGAATGAAGAATACCAAAGTTTATTGAATCAACTGTCTGTTATTTATGACCTGAAACCTTCAAAAGTAGCAAATTTTCCACACCTTGAGATCGCTGCAATATTTATGAGTCACTGTAGTTCCTATTTTCTTAAAAAAGATGGAAAACTGGCGTTTGTTTTACCGCGCAGCTTCTTTAACGCGGATCATCACGACAATACGAGAAGTGGCAAAGCCAAAGGATTTAAAATTACTGATATTTGGGATTTGGAAGGCGTTAGTCCTTTGTTCAGAATTCCGAGTTGTGTTCTTTTCTCCGATAAAGCTGATTTTATGCGTGCTTTACCTGAAACCGGTGCTGAAGGCATCAGTTTCTCTGGGAATATTCCGGTTCACAACTGCACTTATAGCATTGCAGAAGAAAAACTTACAGAAGTACAAAATAATTATTACTATATAAAACAGGGCAAATCTTCTGCCTTCTCGATTAGAAATACGATAGCAAATATGGATGAAAATCCATATAAAGCTCTTTTCAGACAAGGAGCAACGATTGTTCCGAGAGCATTTTATTTTATCGAACTAACTCAGGAAACTCCCGACGATTGGGAAAACCGTATAATCAATATTAAAACATCGGAAGATATTCAAACAGATGCCAAAGCTCCATGGAAAGGAATTGATTATTCAGGCAAGATCGAAAGCAGATTTCTATTCAGGACTGCTTTATCAAAAAGTATCCTACCATTCGCGTTGTATAAACCAGCTTTAGTAGCTTTACCCCTTACAATTGTCAAAACACATGAGAAGAAGATTCAACTGCATACAGCAGATGAATTGCTCACAAAAGGATATTTGCAGGCTTCCAGATGGTTTAAAAACGCAGAGAATATATGGGCGGTACATAGAACAGAGAATAATAAAAAAGTTTCACTTGAAGATTATTTAAATTGGCAGACTAAACTGACTACTCAGAACATCAATGCGCCTTATCTTGTTCTTTATAATTCATCTGCAAAAGATGCTAATGCAACAGTAGTAAAAAGACAGGATTTGGATTTAGAATTTGTTGTAGAAAGTGTTACTTATGTATTCTACACAAATGATCTTAATGAAGCTTATTATCTGAGTGGGATATTTAACTCTTCCGTTACAAATCTATTGATGAAGGATTTTCAGGCAAAAGGTCTTTTTGGTCCAAGACATGTTCATAAGAAAATATTAGATATTTTCTATCCGAAATACGATGAAAATGATCCAAAACATAATAAACTGGCAAAGCTAAGCGAAGCCGCGCATAAAAAAACATCAGAATTTTTAGAAACAATAGATAAAGATAGAAAAATACAAGGATTAAATCTCGGTAAGCTCAGACTGGAGATCAAGATGCATTTGGAGAAAGAGCTTGAGAGGATTGATGAAATTGTTAAGGGGATTGTGGGGTAAAAATATAGGTACAAAGCTTATTCTCATAAAAGTTACTTAGCCATCAGTAAGGAATTTGCGCATCGAGTCAACAAGGATTTGTTAAAATCGAATAATGTTGCGCAAGCTTACTTGTCTGAGAAAATGGCAAATATGGTTTTTGCTTAACTCAGAATGTTGTTACTGTTAAATTCCTTCTCAATCAGCTTCTCTAGACTCGGAATGGCATAGAAAGGTAAGTTCATAAGCCTGAACTTGTTGCCTTTTATGGTCGAAGCGGTTTCGACTGAAAACTTTCCGGAATATAATCTGACGGCTTCGGTAATTCCGGTTTCGTCAATGAATTGATGTAATGATTTTAGTGTGCCCGTTTTGCCTGATTTTACTTCTATGGGATAAGCTTTTCCGTTGTGCTGGTACAGATAATCAAGTTCGGCGTTGGACTGGTTTTTTTCTCTGACCCAAAATGAAACATTATGCAGCGGCGAAAAGGATTTTGCCATTAATTCCTGACCGGTAATGTGTTCGTAAATTCTTCCGAGTCTCCCGTCGGTTATGTTTCTTGATAAGAACATTTCCTGTTGTATTCCAGAGAAGTAATTTAATAGTCCGGTATCTACGATGTGAAGCCTTGGTTTTCTTCTGTGGTTTTCTTCAAAAGGATAGTTGATGTCTGTGGAAGGATACGCAAGTTTGATGAGCATTGCTTTTTCGAGCAGTCTCAGAGCTTCGCCAATCTCTCTTGATTTGTAGTTCGCATTGCCGAATCCTTCGAATGTTATTCTTTGTCCGGCTGTTTTGAAGGTAGATTTGAGGGTGTGCGATATGACTCTGCTGAAATTGGGATTATCCGAATATTTTTCAATATCGTCAAGATATGATATTATAAGGCTTTCGTAAACTCTGTTAACCTCGATCCTGTCTTTCGTTTCGATATAAACTTTTACGGCTTCCGGCATTCCGCCGGTAAGAGTGTAGTCGCAGAAAAGGTCTGTAAGTTTATTGTGAGCGTATTCAGGAAATTCACAATTGTCTATCAGGTCAATACTTTGAGTCTCTTTGAGCGCTTCGAGGAATTCTCTGAAAGTTACGGGATGCATCTTTAAATATTCGCACCTTCCTACCGGAAAGCTTATTTTGACATTGAAAACGGATTCAAGAAGCGATCCAGCTGAAATGACATACAGATCGGGAGTATTTTCATAGAAATATCTCAGGTAAGCTACAGCTTCGGGTGAATTTTGAATCTCATCAATGAAGATAAGAGTATTTTTTTTATCCTTGTTCATACCATTAACATAGAAGATCGAATCAAGGAGTTTATTGAAATCGTTGTTTTCGAAAAGAGCGAGATCAGGTTTTTTATCAAGGTTCAGGTGTATGAACTGATCAAATTTCTTCGCGAACATTTCGACCGCGGTAGTTTTACCGACTTGTCTTGCTCCGCGGAGGATAAGAGGCTTTCTGTTCTTACTTTTGCTCCATTTTTCCAGTTCATCGAGAATTCTTCTATTTATCATTTAGGGCTCCTTTTGCCGTTGATGTTAAAATAGCTATAATTTTGCACAAAATCAACCCAATTTTTCATTATTTTTGTCACAGAATAAACCCAAATTTTGATAAATAATGTCACAGAATAAGGGTAATTATGTAAAATCATTATTTCCCAATTTCGCTTTTTTATATTATATTTACGCGAACTTTTAATGAGGGGAAATGGAATTATCCGTTCTGACATATATTCTTCTTTTCATAGCCGGAACTGCCGCAGGTTTTATTGATTCTATTGCCGGAGGAGGAGGTTTGATTACTGTGCCTGTTCTTTTGCTTGCGGGTCTTCCTCCCCAGATGGCTTTGGGAACGAATAAATTCCAGTCAACTTTCGGAAGTATTACATCCTCTTATAATTATGTTAAGAACGGCAAGGCTGATTTGAGGATAGCCTTGCGAGGGATCATTTTTACTTTCATCGGTGCAAGTATCGGTACGGTGGCCGTTCAGTTCACGAGTAATGATTTTCTGATGAAGCTGATTCCGTTCCTTCTTACAGGAGTACTGATCTATCTTCTGGTTTCACCGAAAGCGGGGGAGATTGAGAGAGAAAAGCGGATGAGTGCCAAGTGGTTCTATATGATATTCGGTCTTGCGATCGGTTTTTATGACGGATATTTCGGTCCCGGTACGGGCGCGTTCTGGGTGATCCTGATCGTGTTCTTCCTTGGTCAGGAAATGGTTTCGGCTACAGCTTATACAAAGGTTATGAATGTTACGAGTAATATTACCGCCTTATTGTTTTTCGTCATCGGGGAAAAGGTCTTATTTTTACCCGGTCTGGCAATGGGGATTGGAGAAGTTTTAGGCGCGAAGATCGGTTCTGGTCTGGTAATTAAGAACGGGGTGAAGTTCATTAAACCGTTCTTTTACACGATCGTAGTTATAATTATAATTTCATTATTTTACAAACATTATTAAGGATTTTATGTCTTATCTTAAAATGAAAAAATCACTCGGTCAAAACTTTCTGAAAGACGAATTCTATATATCCAAAATAATCGAATCGTTCAATATGAGAGAAAGCGATGTTTTTCTGGAGATCGGTCCGGGCGGAGGTGCGTTGACGACCCGCATAGTAAAACATGTAAAAAAACTGTACGCCGTAGAAATAGATCAGAGACTGATAGAAAATTTATTCGACAAGGTAAAGAATGAGAATTTTATACTTTTCAACGAAGATTTTTTAAAATTCGATCTTGAAAAAAATATCGCCGAAGAGAACATAAAGATCGTCGGAAATCTGCCTTATCATGTTACAAGCCCGATAATTTTCAAGGTAATGGAACTGGCTTCAGAAGTAAATAAGAATTCAAAGAAGATCGAATCACTGACAATTATGGTTCAGAAAGAAGTGGCTGAAAGGATCGTCGCAAGCATTAATACAAAAGATTATGGAATTCTCAGCATATTTACAAGATTTTTCTGCGAGCCTGAAATATTATTCGATATACCGCCAGAAGCTTTTTTCCCGAAACCGAAAGTTATTTCTTCAATAATCAGATTTAATTTTTCTGTCGGGAATGAGAATTTAAATAAAGTCAAGGATATGAAGTTTTTCAGAACTCTTGTAAAAACAACTTTTCTGAATAGAAGAAAAATGCTGAGAAATACACTTAAAAACTTTACCGATGACTTAGAATCTATCAAGTCTGTCGAGATCACAAAAAGACCTGAAAATCTAAGCGTTAACGATTTTATTAATCTATCAAACGAATTATTTAATAAGTAAAAAATTAATTTGACTTTGCTCATGTAGTTCCTTTCTTTATAAGTGTTGAAAACAAAAGCGAGGAATAAAATGTTAAAAGATTTTGAAAAGCTATTATCCGAAAGCTCAAAAAGAATGAAAAGGTCTGCAATCAGAGAATTACTCAAATTAACCAACAAGCCCGGACTGATTTCATTTGCCGGAGGCTTACCTTCGCCTTTAACTTTTCCTATCGAAGAACTGAAAGAAATCACCTGCGAAGTGCTTGACAATGACGGACCGTCCGCTTTGCAGTATTCGGCAACAGAGGGCGATTCGCAGCTCAGAAAAATCCTCACGGAGAGATATGTCAGACAGGGATTGAAAATAACATTTAATAATCTGATAATAACAACTTCATCTCAGCAGGCGTTAGACTTAATTCCTAAAGTATTAATTGACCCGGGTGATAAAGTAATTGTCGGACTTCCGTCTTACCTCGGCGGAATATCATCGTTCCATAATTACGGCGCAAATATGATAGGCGTTAAGCATGACAAATTCGGAATGAGATCCGATAAGCTTGAAGAAGAATTGAAAATTCTAAAAATGGTAGGCGAAAAACCGAAATTTATTTACATTATACCGGATTTTCAAAATCCCGCCGGCGTAACAATGCCTGAATGGAGAAGAATTGAAATAATAGAGATCGCTAAAAAATACAATGTTCTGATCGTAGAGGACAGCCCTTACAGAGAATTAAGATTTGAAGGTGAGGATCAGAAAACGATTTATCAGCTTGCAGATGAAGGAAGGGTCGTATTATTAGGTACTTTTTCAAAAATATTCGTTCCGGGTTTCAGGCTTGGTTGGATAATCGGACACGAAAATCTGATTGATAAGGTCGTTATGGCAAAACAATCCGCAGATCTCTGCACTTCAGCATTTGTTCAAAAAATTGCCGCAAAATATATTGAAAAAGGATATTTTGAAAAAAATCTGAAAAACATTATTTCAATGTATAAAGAAAAGAAAGAAGTGATGATGAAAGCATTTGAGGATTATCTTCCGGAAGGAGTTACATGGACTAATCCCGAGGGCGGATTATTCTTATTTGTAACTCTGCCTGAGGCAATGGATGCCGAAGATCTGTTTTTGATTGCAATAAAAAATGATGTGGCTTTTGTAATCGGAAAAGCATTTCACTGTGACGAAAGCGGCAAGAATACAATGCGGATAAACTTTTCTTTTGCGTCAAAAGAAGAAATCGTTGAGGGTGTTAAAAGATTGGCAAAAGCCATAAAGGAATTGATGAATAAAATGTAAGAATAAGTCTATCTGTTTTATGTTTAAAATAATATTTAATAGAAGGAGCTGAAAATGGAAAAGGCAAAAATTGAGTGGGACAAGCTGGGATTTACTTACATCAAAACCGATAAACGATATATATCCCACTGGAAAGACGGTAAATGGGACGAAGGAAAGCTCATAGAAGACAATACGATAACAATAAGCGAATCTTCAACGGTTTTTCATTACGGACAATGTTGCTTTGAAGGAATGAAGGCCTATACTGCCAAAAACGGCAGGCTTTTGCTTTTCAGACCGGATGAAAACGCAAAAAGAATGGTTAAAAGCTGTCAGAGAGTTCTAATGACCGAATTCCCTGTGGAAAGATTTATTGAGGCCTGTAAAAAAGTAGTAAGAGCGAATGAAAAATTTGTTCCTCCTTACGGAACGGGCGCAAGTCTTTATTTAAGGCCATTTGAAATCGGAACGGGAGATAACCTCGGTGTCCGTCCAGCTCCCGAATATATTTTCTCAATATTTTGCTCTCCAGTAGGACCGTATTTTAAAGGCGGTCTTGTTCCTGTTAATGTTACTACAACAGATTACGACAGAGCGGCTCCTAACGGAACAGGTGCTGTTAAAGTCGGCGGGAATTATACCGGCAGTCTGCTTCCGCATGAAGAAGCGGTAAAAGCAGGTTATGCGGATTGTATTTATTTAGATCCTAAAACTCATACCAAGATAGAAGAAGTCGGAGCGGCAAATTTCTTCGGAATTACTCATGATAATGTCTTTGTAACCCCCAAATCGCCTTCCATTCTCCCTTCTATCACAAAATATTCATTGCTTCATGTTGCAAAAGAATACTTAGGTTTAAAGACCGAAGAAAGAGATGTTCGCATTGACAAATTAGACGAATTTAAAGAAGCGGGAGCATGCGGAACTGCGGCTGTAATTTCTCCAATCGGCGGAATCATGCATAAAGGGAAATATCATGTCTTCCATTCCGAAACTGAAGTCGGTCCGATTACGCGAAAACTTTACGATACATTAACCGGAATTCAGTATGGCGATATAAAAGCGCCTATCGGATGGGTAGTCGAAGTATAAATTAATGAACAGATATACTCCTGCGCTCCTTACGCCTTCAGAATTAAAATACGGGGTGTGCCCAAATGAGTAGCGAACTTGAAAAAGCTTTACAAGAAATCAAAGAAGTTGCCGGAGTGATTTATGCGCACGGTTGGGGAGAGGCTTACGCAGGAAATATGAGCGTAATAATTGACGATAAGATCCCTTACAATAAAACCGACAAATATGAACTCACTGACATGTTTGAAAATCTTATCGGGAAAACAATTGTGATCACTTCCTCCGGAAGCAGAATGAGGCAGATATCTTCAAAAAATACCGAAGATTTCTGTTCGATCATAACTATTGATGAAACCGGAACGGGATATTTCAAATCGAATAATCTTGATAAAAATCCGAGTTCCGAGTTACTTGCGCACTTAATGCTGCATAATGAATATCAAAAAAGAAGAAAAAATATAAAAGGAGTTCTGCATTGTCATCCTGACGATATAATAATATTATTGCATCTGACTGCTTTTAAAACAAAAGAAGCTGTCAATAAAATGCTTTTTTCAATTCATACGGAAGCTCAGACGGTCATACCGGACGGAGCAGGATTGATCGGAATTAAAAAACCCGGTTCTTCCGAATTGGCTGCCGCAGTTTTAAACGAGCTGAAAAAAAGAGAAATCACTCTGCTTGAAAAACATGGCTGTATAAGCGTAGGCAAAGATCTTAACGATGCTCTTGACAAGACCGAATTCGTCAATAAAGCGGTAAAAATCTATTTAGATATAAAAAGATTAAGATAAAACGAAGGTTTTAATGAATAAACTGATTCTGATTATTCTGATTGCATCTATTGCTGTTTCCGCAAGAAATAAGTACCAATACGCAGAAGTTAAAGTGTCAAGTCTTGATGATATAAAATTTCTTCAGGAAAATAATATCGATATTGACAGAACGAGCTTCGGAGGCAAAGGTAAACCAATTGACGGAAAAGTAACTGTCTATGTGACTGAGGAACAGTTCAAATTTCTTAAAAGCACAGGATATTCGATTAAGTGGACACCACTCGAAATCAGAGATAAAGGATCCTACAGAGATAATACTGCTATTGGCGATTCAATGAATATCTGGCAGACAAGATGGCCGGATATCTGTAAAAGATTACAGATCGGAACTTCAGTTCAAAGCAGACCACTCTGGGTTTTAAAAATATCAGATAATGTGAATGTTGAGGAAGCCGAACCGGAATTAAAATTCGTCTCCACTATGCACGGCGATGAAGTGACAGGCATGGAAATGGAAATGTTCATGATCGAGAATATTCTTAGAGGCTATCAGGCGAACAATGACACAATGCGCTTTATAGTGAACAATACAGAACTTTATGTAATGCCATTAATGAATCCTGACGGCAATGTGAACAATTCAAGATATAACGCGAATGGTTATGATCTTAACCGCAATTTTCCCGAAGGAACTCTTTATGAGCCGAATACACCTGTAGGAGAAGAACCTGAGATCGCTGCTATGATAAATTTCAGTAATCAGCATAATTTTGTTCTTTCCACAAATTATCATGGTGGGGCTTTAGTTGCAAATTATGAATACGATACTGACTTCGGTGTTCCAAATTACGCTTATGCAGCTTGCCCTGATGATCCGCATGTTACATGGCTGGCATATAACTATTCTCAGAGAAACACGCCTATGTTCAACAGTTCAAGCTTCACCGACGGGATAACTAATGGTAATGAATGGTATATGGTTCAAGGCGGAATGCAGGACTGGAATTACAGATATTATAACGATCTTGAAATCACTTTGGAAATAAGTGAAACAAAGTGGCCTTCCTACTCGTACATTCCCGGATTCTGGGCAGATAATAGAAGTTCAATGTTCTGGCTACTTTCAGCTGCTCACAAAGGGATATACGGAACGGTCACTGATTCAAGTACCGGATTGCCTTTAAGTGCAACCATTCAAATTTCCGATATCAACAAAGATTACTTTACAGATCCTGATCTAGGAGATTATTATAGAGTTCTCAAACCCGGAACATATTCTATGACTGTTTCAGCTACAGGATATTATAGCCAGACCATCAATAATATAATTGTTACTGATCCTGCCGGATCTTTCAGAACAGCAACATTGAAAAATGTTCAATTAATACCTGAAGGAGTTGAGGGGGGTACTTTTGCATTAAATACAAGCTCAATACCATTTGGTAATATTAGCGTTGGATCTTCCGGAACACAGCAATTCCAGATAACAAACAGCCATTCTACAGAAATTATGGTCGGAACTATAACGACGATTACAGGTTATTCCGCATCTGAAGCAACTAAAGATTCACAAAATTACGCGAGAAATACATTTGATTATTACATTTTACCTAATACGAGCAAGACATTTAATCTATTGTTTGAACCTACTGCCGTACAAACTTATAACGGTAATATTACTATAACATCTTCGGATAGCACCCACGCCACGGAATGCATAGCTGTAACAGGGACGGGGGTACTACCAACATTCGGACTTCCTTTCAGTGAGGATTTCAACGCATCGGCATCTTTACCTGTCGCATGGCAGATAATAGACAATCAGGGAAACGGTCAGGTATGGACCTTCGGGACACATTCAAGCGGACTGTCCGGTGCAGGAAATTATGCTTATCTGAACAGCGATGCTTATGGAAGCGGCAATTCTCAGAATTCTGATCTTGTTACACCTTTAATAGATATGTCGAACGCAGAAGATGTTACATTGTCTTTTACGCATTATTTCAATTGGTATTCCGCCAGTGATTCGGCTACCATTTCGTACAGTATCAACGGAGGATCAACCTGGACTCCGATCCAGTCTTGGACAGTCACTACAAGCAATCCGGCTTCATTCAGCCAGGCAATAAATGCTGCTGACGGTCAATCTGAGGTTAAGTTCAAATGGAATTATACCGGTTCTTACGGCTGGTACTGGGATGTGGACGATATTCTGATAACAGGAACGATAACGATACCGGATGTTCCCGGAAATATGGCGATTATGTCAGTGACAGCGTCTGAAGTGAACCTTTCATGGGATGCTGTTTCCGGCGCAACTTTATATAGGGTTTACAGATCTGTAGATCCATATTCAGGATTTGTAGAAGTTGCAACGCCTTCGGTTAACAGTTATATTGATACAGATGTTATTATCGGAAATAAATATTTTTATTATATCACTGCCGACAATGTTAAGATCGAGTTATCTAAATAATGAGTCATGATATAAAAATAGAACGGATGATATTAACGCTGGTCGTATTTTTGGCCAGCGTTTCGTTTCTGGCTTACGAAGTAACATGGAACCGGATACTCGGGCTTTATCTTGGAACGACAGTCCATGCCTCCACGATCGTAATTTCCGCTTTTATGGGCGGACTCGGTATCGGAGCTTATTTCTGGGGTAAAAGAACAACCTTATCTAAACATCCGGTAAAGATATTAACATTTATAATTTTAGCCTTATCCGCAATAAATATAGTTACATATCATTTGCTGATGCTTATACCGGATATGTACGGAATTTTATCCTCAGGTACAGAAATATCTGTCTTCACCGAGATAATTGTCTATGCCTATTCACTTTTAAGTATTCTAGGCTCGGCTTTTTTTATAGGCGGGATCATGCCGGCAGCCAGCAGGATCTATATTGAACTCGGTAATGAAGTTTCGGATTCTTTGGGAAATACCTACGCTGCAGATACTTTAGGCAGCGCAGTGGGGGGAATGCTGACAGGATTTGTGCTGCTCGGCATGACAGGAATGTCGGGTACGGTATATCTTTTCTCAATACTGAACATATTCATCGCGGTATTTTTCTTCAGATATT
>JAKLPX010000188.1 GCA_022013635.1 Candidatus Delongbacteria bacterium | reverse complement strand
CACAGTGGACAAGGTATGGAACTGTTCTTTTGGCCGCCGCACAAGGATGGGGTGTTGCCAAGTTCTTAGTAAGTATGAATACCGATTACATGAGAGTGGTTCCGAATGTAACAACCGGATTTTATGTTATGACTATGCTTACCATAGCTACAGGAACAATTGTTCTGATGTGGCTTGGCGAACAAATTACCTCCAAAGGAATAGGTAACGGTATTTCTCTGATAATTACGATAGGTATTATTGCTAGATTCCCTACTGCGGTTTTAGAAGAATTCGTTCAATTAGGAAACGGAAACAGAGAATTGGTAGTCGAGCTGATAATTTGGGTCGGAATGCTGGGAATGATAGCGGCAGTTGTGCTGATGACTCAAGCTGTTCGAAAAGTAAATGTTCATTATGCTAAAAGGCAGGTTGCCGGAAGAACATTTCAAAATCAGGTATCTTTTATACCGCTTAGACTTAATATGGCCGGCGTGATGCCGATTATATTTGCTCAGTCAATAATGTTCTTTCCTACGACATTAGCTCAGTTTTTGCCCGACGGATTTTATGCCAAGAATTTGATATTCAGCTTATTTGACTATAAGTCATTTTCATACATGGGAATATATATGCTGGTTATTATATTCTTTACTTAATTTTATACTGCTTTGACATTTAATCCCGATGATGTGGCGAATAATTTAAAACAAAGCGGTGGATTTATACCCGGGGTTAATCCGGGCAAAAACACAGCCGATTATATTGACAATATCGTCACCAGAATATCATTACCGGGAGCAGTATTCTTAGGAGTAATAGCGATTATGCCCAATGTTATTACAAAAATATTCCCGGGTGTATCGTATAGCTTAGCCGCTTTTTTCGGCGGAACAAGTTTAATTATTTTGGTCGGTGTTGCAATGGATACGCTTTCTCAGGTAGAATCATATTTATTGATGCATCACTATGACGGATTTTTGAAAACCGGAAAATTACGCGGGAGAAGGGCTTAATGAACATTCTTTTGTTAGGAGCGCCCGGAAGCGGTAAAGGAAGTCAGGCGGAACTGCTTCTAAATGATTATAATTTGATACAGATATCGACCGGCGATTTGCTCAGGCAGGCTGTGTCAAAGAAAACCGAACAAGGTATTTTGGCAAGCGGGTATATGAATAAAGGGGAACTTGTTCCTGATGAATTGGTGCTTAATATTCTTTCACTGAGGTTGCAAAAGCCGGATTGTAAAAAAGGTGTTATTTTCGATGGTTATCCAAGAAATGTAAAACAAGCCGAAATGCTAGAGGATATTTTACAGAAAGAAGGCAAAAAGCTGGATATTGTATTCAACATAGATTTGCCGTTCGACATCGTTTTAAAGAGACTGTTGTCCAGAAGGATTTGCAGTACTTGCGGAAAAGGTTACAACATGATATCCAACCCGCCAAAAGGCAATACCTGCGAGGATTGCGGCAGTAAAATAATAACGAGGGACGATGACAAAGAATCTGTAATAATAAACAGGCTCGAAGTGTATGTTGAGAACACTAAACCTCTTATTGAGCATTATAGAAACAAAGGTATTTTAACTGATATTGACGGTAACAGAGCGGTACCGGAAATTTACGGAGAGCTCAAAGAAATATTAACCCAGAAATTAGGCTTAAAAAATCAATGACTAAAGAAAACACCATAAAGATTGACGGAATTATAAAGGAAGCTTTGCCGAACGCTACCTTTAAAGTAGAATTGGAAAACGGACACATAATTTTAGCGCATGTTTCCGGTAAAATGAGAATGCATTACATTAAAATGGTTCCCGGAGATAAAGTAAAGATTGAAATATCTCCTTACGATTTAACAAAGGGCAGAATCGTATATCGGAACAAATGATTTGGGAGTTAAGATGAAAGTAAGGGCATCTGTAAAAAAAATATGCGAAAACTGTAAGGTAATCACAAGGAAAGGCGTGGTTCGGGTAATATGCAAAACCAAGAAACATAAGCAAAGACAAGGTTAAGGGAGGTAAATTTGGCTCGTATAGCTGGTGTAGATCTACCAAATGGCAAAAGAGTAGAGATCGGATTAACCTATATTTACGGTATCGGTCGTTCCACTTCAAGAAGACTTCTTGAAAAATTAAGCATTCACTTCGATACTAAAATAAAGGACTTAACCGAAGAACAAATTGATGCAATAAGAAAGATCATCACAAACGAATATGTGATTGAGGGAACTCTGAGGACTCAAACAAAGCTGGCAATCAAAAGATTGATGGATATTGGAAATTACAGAGGGATTCGCCACAGAAAAAATCTGCCTGTCAGGGGACAGAGGACAAAAACCAACGCCCGTACAAGAAAAGGCAGGAAAAAGATGGCTGTTAAAAACAAAAAATAATTTTTGAACATTTTGCTCAAGGGAGGATGACTTGGCAATAGAGAAAAAGAGAAAAAAGCTAAGAAAGAAAGACAAAGTTGACCCGATAGGTGTCGCACACATAAAAGCTACATTCAACAACACAATTCTATGTCTTTCCGATAGCTATGGGAACATTATCAATTGGTCAAGCGGCGGAAAAGTCGGTTACAAAGGTTCCAAAAAAAATACAAGTTTTGCCGCGCAGATGGCAAGCGATCAGATTGCAAAAGAAGCAATTGGTTTAGGTTTGAAGAAAGTTAATGTTGTCGTGAACGGTCCGGGAGCGGGAAGAGAATCTTCAATAAGATCATTAAATGCCGCAGGTCTGGAAATCCTTTCGATCAAAGACATAACGCCCGTACCTCATAACGGCTGCAGACCAAAAAAGAAAAGAAGAATATAATCATCATCGGAGAAAAAGATAATGGCAAGAGACTTAACTCCAAGAGGTAAGATATCGAGAAAATACGGCGAAAACCTTTTTGGTCTTCCAAAGTACGATAAAACAGTTCAGAAAAGACCTTACGATCCGGGTCAACACGGAGCCGAAGGAAAAAGGAAAAGAGTTTCTGAATACGGCATGCAACTGAAAGAGAAGCAAAAAGCCAAGTATGTTTACGGACTATTGGAAAAACAATTCAAAAATATTTACGAAAGAGCGAAAAACGATAAGGGAATAACAGGAGTCAATCTGATGGTAAGGCTTGAATGCAGGCTGGACACACTAGTTTATCGTCTAGGTTTTACTCCCAGTCAGAGAGCGGCAAGGCAAATGGTATCGCACAAGCACTTCCTGTTAAACGGAAAATCTGCAAATATTCCGTCTTTAGTTGTAAAAGTGAATGATGTAATTTCGGTAAAAGAAAAATCTAAAAAACTTGAGATCATTCATGAATCTTTGAAAAGGGTAAACGAAAATCCGAGACCGTACTTAAAGGTTGATAAAGCAACGATGGAAGGAACGCTGGTAGATTTACCGAAAAGAGAAGATATTCCAGTAAATATCAACGAGCAGTTGATAGTCGAACTTTACTCTAAATAAAGAGAGAAAAAAATGACTGTATTACCTTTTAAAATACCGGAATCAATTGAAATCAAGACTCTCAAGGATAATTACGGAAGATTTGTATTATCGCCCTTGGAGAGAGGTTACGGTATAACTATCGGTCACGCTTTGAAAAGAGTACTTTTATCGTCAATACAAAGCGCCGCAATCTATAGTATTA
The DNA here is from genome assembly GCA_022013635.1 of Candidatus Delongbacteria bacterium. GTDB lineage: Bacteria > UBA4055 > UBA4055 > UBA4055 > UBA4055 > JAKLPX01. Next base: position 8,084 of record JAKLPX010000188.1, on the reverse strand, counting down.
AAATTGACGGTGTATTGCACGAGTTTTCGAGCATACATGGCGTAAAAGAGGATGTTGCTATCATGATTCTTAATCTCAAACATATTAGATTAAGTCTTAATGAGGGAAGAACATCAAAAGTAACCGTAAACCTTAAAGGTCCTAAGATTTTTAAGGCAAAAGATATTGAAGACTCATCAGGCGGTGAAGTAAAAGTATTCAATCCCGATTATAAGATAGCGACCCTGAACGAGGATGCCGAATTCAGTATTGAGCTGAATATTAAAATCGGCAGAGGCTATGTGTCTTCAGACGCTAACAGAGACGAAAATGACCCTATAGGAACTATATCCATAGATTCTATTTTTTCTCCGATTGTCAAGGTCAGTTATGATATTGAAAACACTCGGGTAGGAGACAGAACCGATTACGAAAAATTGTCTTTGGATGTTTACACGGATGCTTCAATATCTCCGGAGGAAGCTATAACTTATGCAGGGCAAATCCTTAGAGACCATATAAATCTTTTCATCAAATTTGAAGTTGATGAAGATTCTGATGGATTCGAAGATGAAGATCCGGATATTTTAAAGAAGAGAAATCTACTTAAAATGTCAATTGACGAATTAGAACTTTCAGTAAGGTCGTACAATTGCTTGACCGATGCTAAAGTTAAAACAATCGGCGATCTTGTAAGAAAGAAAGAAAGCGAAATGCTCAAATTCAGAAATTTTGGGAAGAAATCACTAGCCGAGCTTAATAAGGTACTCAAAGAGAAAGGGCTGGAGTTCGGAATGGATGTGGATAAATATCTGAACGATACCCAATCTAAAAAGAAGAAATGAATAGAGGGATAATAAGATGCGTCACAATGTTAAAGGTAGAAAGTTAAACAGGACTTCCAGTCACAGAAAAGCTTTGATGAGCAATATTTCCGCTCAGCTATTTGAGCATAAGCAGATAATTACCACTTTGCCTAAAGCTAAGGAAGCGAGAAAATTTGCAGAGAAAATGATCACTCTCGGTAAAAAAGGCGATCTGAATTCTTTAAGACAAGCATTGAAATTTCTAAAGCAGAAAAAAACAGTGTTTACTCTGTTTAACGAAATAGCTCCGAATTATAAAAAAAGACAGGGCGGTTATACCAGAGTGCTCAAACTTGGATTAAGAAAAGGGGATGCGGCCGAGACAGCCGTTTTGCAGTTAGTCGAATATGACGGTGCAACGGAAGTTCCCGCAAAGAAGAAAAAAATTGCTTTGGAAGATAATAAATCTAAAGGCAAAAAAGAGAAAAAATCAGATAATACTTCCATAGCCAACGAAGAAAAAAAAGAAATAAAATCTGAAGAATTAAAAAATATATAGTCGTTAAAGAACTAACTATTGGTTGTACTTGAGCATTTGTTCGGGGTGTGGCGCAGCCCGGTTAGCGCACCTGCCTTGGGAGCAGGGGGTCGGAAGTTCAAATCTTCTCGCCCCGACAAAAGATAAAAGAGGGTCTAAAAAGGCCTTTTTTTATTTCACTGAATTTTCACAGTAAAAAATAAAGAATGTTTTTCTTGAATTAATCAATATATTTTGTTTTATTTGGTATTAAATAAAACTACCACTATAGGAGGGGAATTTAATGATATGTAAAAAATGTAACACATTAAATTCTAATGATGCAAAAGTATGCGTAAATTGCGGACAGAAGCTGGGAGTCGTTATGCCGTCTAAAATTGAAAAAAAATCAGGGACCGACAAACCTTCTACAAGCAGATTTAACGCAACGCCCAAACAAGCCCAGTCGAAACAAAATGTTCCCGGATCTAAGCCTAAAAAATCAAAATTAGGTATTTTACTGATACTGCTTCTTGTTGTCGTAGCCGGCGGCGGGTATATCTTAGTAAACACTGAAGCAGGAGAACAGTATATCGAAGACGCAAAAAAGAACGAATTCATCGGAGTATATGTTACTTTGGTTGACAGCCTTTTAAAAGCTAACTTATCAGAATATATTCCAAGAATGAAAGCCGAAGGAGAGGCTAAGAAAAAGAGAGCTGAAGAAGAAGCTAAGAAGCAGGCGGAAGACGAAGCCAAGAAAAAGAAAGTAGTAAAAAGAGCGGAAACAGAAGAAGATCAGAAGCAAATTATTAAGAGAGTTAAGAGAAATATGCAGTATTATAAAGCTCTCAAAGACAATATGAACATGGTTTTAATTCCGGCCGGACCGGTAAAAATCGGGAGCTATCTGGAAAGCGACAATGAAAAACCGATCTATGAAGTTCAGATTAAGGAATTTTATATTGACGAACACGAAGTATCAAATTCCCAATTCAGGATTTTTGTCGAAGAGACCGGTTATAAATTACCTAAGTATATTTTATTCGACAGATTCAACGGACCTCAGCAACCGATAGTCGGCGTTTCTTATGAGGATGCCGAAGCCTATGCAAAATGGGCAGGCAAAAGACTTCCTACTGAGTATGAATGGGAAAAAGCTGCAAGAGGCGGACTGGAGGATTTGAGGTATCCGTTCAGCAACGATCTTAAACCTAAAATGGCATGCTACGACTTAAATCCCGAATCAGACGGTCCGGCTGATGTAAAAAGTTACGAAGCCAACGATTATAAATTGTACGATATTGACGGCAATGTTTCCGAATGGACAAGTTCGCTTGCCGTGCCTTATCCGGGCGGAAAAATGATTACTGTTTACAATCAGGAATACAGAGTTATAAGAGGCGGAAGCTGGAAAGACATAAAATCGGGCCTTACAGTTTCAAGAAGAGATTTTAAAGGTAAAAAATGGTACAGCAACGGCGTTGGCTTCAGATGCGTAATGGACTATTAACAGCTGACCGGAGATATCATGAATAAAATAAACGGCTATAAGTCGTTCTTGGTAGAGACGATTAAGTTTGATATAAAACAGTATCTGAATTTTCTTAAGGAAGTTTATTCGGGCAATCTCCCCATTGATACAAATACTCTGGAGTTAAAGTATAAATTGAAAAAATCCTGCTTAAGTAATATCATAAACGATGAGTTGAAAATAACATCGTTAGATGAATTGCAAAAAATAGTATCTGAATGCAAAAAATGTAATTTATATGCTTCAAGGAAAAATACTGTTTTCGGAAAGGGTTCAGCCAAAGAAAGATTAGTTATAATCGGCGAAGCTCCGGGAGCAGATGAAGACGAAACCGGAGAACCGTTTGTAGGAAGGGCAGGCCAATTACTGACCAAAATGCTGTCAGCGATAGGAATTGACAGAGAAAGCGTATTTATTTGCAATGTTTTAAAATGCAGGCCTCCAAACAACAGAGATCCACTCCCCGACGAAATTTCCAAATGCTCATATTATCTTGATAAGCAGCTTGAATTTTTAAAACCGAAATATATTCTAGCTCTGGGAAGGATAGCCGCTATCAGGCTGCTGAATAAGGAAGCTACAATGAAGGAATTTCGTGAAGGAAAATATATTTACAATGGAATTCCGGTTTTGGTTACCTATCATCCGTCAGCTTTATTAAGAAATCCTAACTGGAAATATCCTGCATGGGAAGATCTGAAAAGAATGAAAGAGCTTCTGGACAGTTCAAATGGATGAAATTTCAAAAAAAATTGTTTCGCTTCGTAAAGAGATAAGAAAATACAACGATTTGTACTATAAAGAAGGCATTTCGGCAATCACAGACTTTGAGTATGATAAGCTTCTCGAAGAACTTGAAACCTTAGAGGAACAAAACGCCGAACAATCTCTATTTAAAAATGACGGCGGCACCGAAAAATCACTGTCCGAATCAATCGGTTCAGACCTTATTGAAGGTTTTAAAAAAATCAGACATAAGAAAAGAATGCTGTCAATTTCAAACAGCTATAATACAACCGACCTTAAAGACTTTGATAACAGAAATAAAAAATTACTCAACAAAACTGAAGATATTGAATATTGCGTTGAGTATAAAATTGACGGAATTGCCGTATCTTTAGTTTATGAAAAAGGCAAACTTCTTTATTCCGCTACTCGCGGGGACGGAGAACAAGGAGACGATATTACCGTTAATTTTCTTACGATCAGGGATATACCTCTCGAAATATCCGAAAAAATAAATTTTGAAGTAAGGGGGGAAATATATATTAATAAGTCGGATTTCAGACTGCTTAACGAAGCGAGATATGCGCAAGGTTTAGAGTTGCTCGCCAATCCGAGAAATGCAACAGCCGGGTCGGTAAAATTATTAGACCCGACCGAGGTTAAAAAAAGGCCGTTAAGACTGATTTGTTATTACTATCAAGGCGAAGGTTCAAAAGATACTCATTTCGATAATATTGAATTGTTAAAAAAGTCAGGCTTTCCGACAGCAAATTATTGTAAAATATGCAGGAATATTTCCGAAGTCATTGACGAGTGCGCCTTTTGGGAAGGCAAAAAACATAGCCTGGAATATGATATTGACGGCTTGGTAATAAAAGTCAACAGCCTATCAATTCAGGAAAAACTCGGAGATACCTCAAAATCTCCCCGCTGGATAATGGCTTATAAATTCACTCCAGACAGGGTTGAAACAGTTTTAAAAGATATACAATTTCAAGTCGGAAGAACGGGCGCAGTTACTCCGGTCGCAATTCTCGAACCGGTTCAACTGTCGGGCACAATGGTAAAAAGAGCGACTTTGCATAATTTTGACGACATAAAAAATAAGGATTTAAGAATCGGCGATTTCGTGGAAATAGAAAAAGCCGGAGAAATAATACCGCAGGTAATTTCAGTAAATAGGGAAAAAAGACCAATCGGATCAGCCGAATTCTCAATGATTGAATTTTGCCCCGCCTGTAACGAAAAAATAATTAAACCGGAAGACGAAGCGATTTACAGATGCATTAATTCGTCATGTCCGGCTCAAATTGAAAGGCAGATCGGGCATTTTGCGAGTAAAGGGGCAATGGACATAGCCGGACTCGGACCGCAAATAGTTAAATCTTTACTGTCAGAAAGCTTGATTAAGGAAATAAGCGATTTGTTTATTCTAAAAAAAGATGAACTTGAAAAAATTGAAAGAATGGGAGAACTGTCCTCAAAAAATCTCATTGAAAGCATTTCTTTATGCAAATCGAAAAGTCTGGAAAATCTGATATTCGGATTAGGAATCAGGCATATAGGCAAGGAAGCTTCAATTTCCCTGGCAAGGAATTTTAAAAATATTGACGGTTTAATAGCGGCAAAATATAATGACCTGGCTGGTATCAATGATATAGGCGATAAAATGGCGAACTCAATTATTACATATTTCTCAAATTTAAAAAATATCCGTCTTATTGAAAAATTAAAATTGTACGGATTAAATACTGCATATAAAAAAAGCGACGGTATAACTATTGACTTTTTTAACGATAAAAATTTTGTAATTACCGGATCGTTCGAATCTTTTAGCAGGGAAAAAATAAAAGACATCATCGTTCAAAATTTCGGCAAAGTATCTTCGGCTGTAAGCAAAACAACAGATTATCTTTTGTGCGGGTCAAAACCGGGCTCTAAGCATGAAAAAGCGGTAGTGTTAGGCATAAAAATCATTTATGAAGATGAATTTTCAACTCTCATTAAATAGATGTATTAATAAACTTTTTATGCTTGACTATTTGTAAAGTAATCGTTAATTTTTATAGCTGTATATAACGGGTGCCTAAATAAACGGAGATTTTAATCAATGAAAATAAATATAAGAACAATTTCAATGACTGCTATAATGATAGTTATGTCGCTGGCTCATGCGAATTCTATAACCGGTCATTCCGGCTTTATAAAACTTATTAATCCCGAAACTAACGGCAGTGGTTATTTCTGTATCAGTCTTTCATCGCTTTTCGGACCTGGAGCGGTAGGCAAAGACAGCATTATTGTTAAAACTTCGAATTTAAACGATTATTTTCAGTCAACAAATCATGCTTCGTTCCTGATCAGCCTAGGTAATTATATTGATCTCGGAGCGAAGGGATCGTTCGTATGTGACAGCAGGGATTCATTAGGTACCAGATTTAATTTATTTAAAATGAATAACATCGAGCTTGGCATAAGGATGTCTTTCAAACGCACAGGTTTTTTCAGATCCGGAATGTACCTGTATGGAAATATACCGGTTATGAAAGACCAGCCGGAGCATTTTTACGATGGTGCTGACAGCCTCTACTACTACGACCACCGTAAATTCAGCGATGAATTTTTATACAATCCCAAGGCGAGTATCGGCGGGAAACTAATAACTTCTTTTGGCAGTGATCGTTTCAGGGTAATTTTAAACGGGGGATATTTATTCAGGACTGCAATCCTAAGAAATGATTCAACGAAACAGGATGAGGATATTTTGCCTGATGCCCTGACTTTAGGCGGCGGGATGGAATATTACGCCGGCGGAAGAACGATTCTTTTTTTGGAGTGGGACGGCGAGAAACTTTTAAAGAAAGGCGATATCTCAAGAGAAGAATTTCCGCAGAGAGCAGGCGGCGGCTTCAAATTCATAATAAGGGATAATTTATCGGCAACAGCCGGCGGATTCGGAGCTTTGGATAAGGGAATAGACGCTCCTGAATGGCAGGCATATCTCGGGATGACATTTTCAGGGAACCTGATAGACCCGGATACAGATAAAGACGGAATTATTGACGATTTGGATAAATGCCCGAATGAGCCGGAAGATTTTGACGGATACCAGGACGAAGACGGATGTCCTGATAACGATAACGACGGTGACGGAGTTTCTGATTTAAAAGACAAATGCCCTAACGAATCTGAAGATCTGGACGGATATAAGGACGAAGACGGATGCCCTGATGACGATAACGACGGCGACGGGATAAAAGATTCTTATGATAACTGTCCGAATGATCCCGAAGATTTTGATGGTTATGAAGATATGGACGGATGCCCTGAAAACGATAACGACAAAGACGGTATTCCGGATAATCTCGATAAATGCCCGAATGAGCCTGAAGACTTCGACGGCTGGATGGACACCGACGGATGTCCCGACTATGACAATGACGGTGACGGCATATCCGACGAAATTGACAAATGTCCGAGCGAGGCAGAGACAATTAATGGATTCCAGGACGAAGACGGCTGTCCCGATGCTGTTATTTTGAAGAAAGATGAGAGAATCGTACTTGACAATATATATTTTAAACTAGGTTCTGCGGAACTGGAAACTGAATCATTCGCGTCTTTGAATTCTCTTAAAAAAGTATTCCTCGACAACAGGGGAATTGTAATTCAGATTGAAGGTCATACCGACAGTCAGGGCAGTGAAGAATATAACCTGAATTTATCGAATCAAAGAGCTAATACAGTAGCGGAATACATTGTCAATGTTCTTCGGATAAGCGCAAGCCAAATAAGTTCGATCGGCTACGGCGAATCTAAACCTATAGCTTCAAATAAAACTTCAAAAGGAAGAGCTCAGAACAGAAGGATTGAATTCAGGGTAATCTCAACAAGACAATAAAAAAGACTATAAGGAGTTTGAATGTCGCGGTTTGGAAAAAATAATGGTGATGACTTTGAAGTAAATAAGTCTGAAATCTTTAACTCCGATTATTATTTCGACGACATAATCGAAGAATTAAGCGAATCCGGTTTGTATTCCGAAAACGAAATAGTTTCAAAATCATCCGAAGAGCAAATTGATGACAGCGAAAAGATTACAATAAAAATGGATGGGATGAAACAGGATATCAATCAAAGAATCCAAAAGATAGAGCAAAGGGTGTTGAATATAAACGAAATGTTATTCAACACAAAAAGCGAGCTTGTTCAGACTATGCAAAAAATGCAGAATAATTTACTTCTGATGAAATTCGAGACCGAAGAAGGAATAAATAAACTCGGCGACCTTTTCAAAGAGAAAATATCGAATGATTCCGTAAAAGAAAAATCCTTCGAAGAACTATATTCTCAATTGGAAGCCTATAAAAGGAATTTTGTATTTTCTGCCATGAAACCTTTTATTCATGATCTGCTTCTGTTTTACGACAGAATTAACACCGAGATAGACCATGCGGCTTTTTCCGGAAGCGGGGAATGCACAAAACTGTTTTCATTCAGAAGTAAATTATTCTGCATTTTT
>JAKLPX010000187.1 GCA_022013635.1 Candidatus Delongbacteria bacterium | reverse complement strand
ACACCACAATATATTGTGTTTTAATGAAAAATCACTTGACAAGCAATTCAAAAAATTCTTATATTGAACTCCTATCAATTGCGGTAAGAAATACCAGAAATAAGAAACCAGACCGGAGAAAATTTATGACCGAAAAAACAAAAAAAATGACAAGAACACACGAAAAATCCGAAAATCCCGACGACAGATTCCCAGAAATCGAATTTTCCGACAACGCTTTAGTGATTTTAGAGAAAAGATATCTGATTAAGGATCTTGATACAAAACAGCCGAAAGAAACCCCGAGAGACCTTTTTATAAGGGTTGCAAAGGCGATTGCCGGCGGCAGCAGGAAGGCAAATCCGGGCATTACCGATGAAGAAGTAATGGATGTCGAGGATAAGTTCTATGCGATGATGGCAAATAAGGACTTTTTACCCAACTCCCCAACATTAATGAACGCAGGCAGAGAGCTGCCGAATTTAAGCGCCTGCTTTGTGCTTCCCGTAGAAGATTCGATGGAAGGAATATTCAACGCCGTAAAAGAAGCCGCATTAATTCACAAATCAGGGGGCGGGACAGGCTTTGATTTCAGCAACCTGAGACCGTCCGGAGCGAATGTTCAGTCAACCGCGGGAACTGCGAGCGGACCGATATCGTTTATGTCTGTTTTCAACGCTGCGACAGAAACGATCAAGCAGGGCGGTGTCAGAAGAGGCGCAAATATGGGAATAATGAGGGTTGACCATCCTGAGGTTATGGAGTTTATTAAATGTAAGGAAGATACTTCAAAATTCACAAATTTCAATATTTCCGTAGCGGTCACAGATGAATTCATGAAGGCATACAAAGAAGGAACAGATTATACTCTTTATCATAAGGAAAAACCGGCAGGCGCAATGTCCGCAAAAAAAGTCATGGACTCTATAGTTCATCATGCGTGGTCAACCGGAGAGCCGGGACTTATATTCATAGATAAAGTTAACGCAAAGAACACTTTACCCGGAGTAGGCAAGATCGCCGCAACAAATCCGTGCGGAGAACAACCGCTGCTTCCTTACGGCAGCTGTAATTTAGGCTCTATTAATGTCAGCAATTTCTTTTCAAAAGAAGATAACAGCATAGACTGGGAGAGATTGAAAGAAGTCGTTTACGACGGTGTGCTATTCCTTGATAATGTGATTGAAGTCGGAAAGTATCCTATTAAAAAAATCCATGATATGGCGAGAGCTAACAGGAATATCGGCTTGGGAGTCATGGGATTTGCTGATCTGTTATATAAATTGGGATTACCTTACGACAGCGATGAAGGAGTTACTTTCGGCAAACAGATCATGGCTTATATTCATGAAAATGCTCTGGAAGCATCAAAAAAACTGGCAGGAGAAAGAGGAATATTCCCGAATATTGATAAGTCAATATACACTTATCCTATAAGAAATTCAAATGTGACTACGGTTGCCCCGACAGGAACTATCGGAATGCTTGCGGAAACATCAGGCGGAATAGAGCCTAATTTTGCGCTTGTATATGTAAAGCAGGTTATGGATGATAAAAAGCTTCTTTATATCAATCCTGTTCTCGAAGAAACTCTGAAGGAAAGAGGACTTTATTCCGAAGAGCTCATGGAGAAGATCTCCCAAAACGGCAGATTGGCAGATATAAAAGAAATCCCGGAAGATATAAAGAAGGTATTCGTTACGGCTCAGGAAATTGATCCGTATTATCATGTGGCTATGCAGTCTGCTTTCCAGGAATTCGTTGACAGCTCAATAAGTAAAACTATAAATTTTGATAATTCAGCAACCGAGGATGATATTAAAAATGCATATATCAGAGCTTTTGATTCCGCATGTAAAGGAATTACCGTTTACAGAGACGGCTGCCGCCCTTATCAGGTAATGAATACAGGCACAAAAACGAACGAGGACAGAAAGGCGGAGAAGGAAGATATTCATAAACCTAAAGTAAGACCGGATATAATGGAAGGCAAGACTTACAAGGTCAATACCGGCGAAGGCGCTATGTATGTGACAGTAAATACATTTGACGGTAAACCATTCGAGCTTTTTGCGTCAATCGGAAAAGCAGGAGGAAACGCGGCGGCACAGAGCGAGGCTATCAGCAGAATGGTATCCTTGGCTTTAAGGTCGGACATTGACTTGAATGTTATCATCAAACAACTGATCGGCATCGGAAGCCCGACTCCCGTATGGCATAACGGCGAACAGATACTTTCAACTCCTGATGCGATCGGAAAAATCTTGAAGAAATATTATGTTGATCAGAATAAGGCTGAAGGTAAAGCGGAAGATAAAAGTGAAGAGTCTAAAATATCTGTGACGAGAAGGGGAGTAATCTGCCCTAAATGCAACAATAATATGTCTATGCAGGAAGGTTGTATGACCTGTCAGAGCTGCGGATACTCGAAGTGCAGTTAAAAATTGGAGTTTTTTAAATGAAAAATTATATTTTAACATTAATTCTGATAAGTTTATCTGCTTCTTTTGCGATATCCGGTCAGAAAATTATATCAAACATCAAGGACAATTTTAAGAAAATGAAGTCCTTTGAAACTGATTTCGTTCAGGTACAACTTTGGGAACTTGCGGCTGAGGAAAGTAGGATCATCGGAAAAATATATATGAAGGGCGGCGATTCTTTCAGGGTGGAAATGCAGGGCGGCGATTATATAATAAGCAACGGAAAAACTGTCTGGAGATATTCCACCGAAAATTCTCAGGTTCTTATTGAGGAAATTAAAGATAATGAGGAAACTATGCTTCCCGGAAAGATTTTCTTTGATTTTACCGAAAAGTATGTGCTGAAAGATTTTTTTGAAAAAAAGGAAAACAGCAAGGATTTTTACATTCTTGAACGTGTTTCTCCGAAGGACAAACAGAGGTTTATTGACAAACTGAAAGTAAAAGTTAACAGCGAATTTATCCCTGTTGAGATCGAATACTTT
>JAKLPX010000186.1 GCA_022013635.1 Candidatus Delongbacteria bacterium | reverse complement strand
TACAATAAGAAAATTATTTTGCGGGGAAGCTCGTATTCGCTTACCTTACCCAAACGATTTACAAGAAATAAAAAAAACCCCCGAAATTTTTTCGGGGGTTTTTTATTTAATCTAAAATAGACTGTAACCTACTGTCAGTCCTACCATAACGATAGAGACCATACTCATAAGTTTAATAAGAATATTCAAACTCGGTCCTGAAGTGTCTTTGAACGGATCACCTACTGTATCGCCTGTGACCGCAGCTTTGTGAGCTTCGGAACCTTTTCCGCCGAGATGTCCTTCCTCAATATATTTCTTTGCATTATCCCAAGCACCGCCGGAATTTGCCATAAAGATCGCCATTACGAAACCTGAAGATGTCCCGCCGATCAGAAGTCCCATAACACCCGCAACTCCAAGTAACCAGCCTGTAGCTACAGGAATGATTATAGCGAGAAGTGAAGGAAGCATCATTTCTTTTTGAGCGCCTTTTGTAGAAATTTCTACGCAGCGGGCGTAATCAGGCTCAGCTGTACCTTCCATTATACCTGCTATTTCCCTGAACTGGCGACGAACTTCATCCACCATCGCACCTGCAGCTCTTCCTACAGCCATCATAGTCAGACCGCTGAATAAGAAAGCCATCATGGCACCGATAAATATACCTATCAGAACGATAGGATTCATTAAAGTTACATTAAAATGAGTCATGAAATCTTTTAGAGTAGCTGTTTCCACTGCGACATTATCGGCGAATTCGAGAGTAGATATTCCCAATCTCATCATAGCGATCTTGATCTCATCAACATAAGACGCCATTAAAGCCAAAGCAGTTAGAGCTGCAGAACCGATCGCAAAACCTTTTCCGGTAGCCGCTGTCGTATTTCCCAAAGCATCAAGAGCATCCGTTCTTTTTCTCACTTCTTTTTCAAGTCCGCTCATTTCCGCATTTCCGCCTGCGTTATCCGCGATAGGCCCGTAAGCGTCTGTAGCCAAAGTTATACCTAGAGTTGAAAGCATACCGACAGCCGCAATACCGATCCCGTAAAGTCCCATTGTTGTATTAGATGCGTCCCAACCTGATGCGAACATGAAGGCAAGGAATATTGCCAGACAAACAGCCAACACCGGAATTGCCGTTGAAAGCATTCCCAGGCCGAGACCTGAAATAATTACGGTAGCGTGTCCTGTTTTTGCGTTCTCGGCAACATTTTGAGTCGGTTTGAATGAATGAGAAGTGTAATATTCTGTAGCTTTACCTATCACCAAACCTGCGACCAATCCTGTTATAATCGCTGCCCAGATACCTGTGTAGTTATCTAAATTCAAGTACCTTACAAGAATATAAGATAAAATTGCGATCAGAACTGAACTTATATTTACTCCTCTTCCCAATGATGCAAGAAGTTCTTTCTGATTAGCGCCTTCTTTCGTTTTTACCATAAATATACCGATCAACGAAAGAACTATACCTATTGCCGCGATCAACATCGGCGTGATAACGAATTTAAACTGCATATCAATATTTCCCGAACCCACAAATATTGCCGCACCTAAAGAAGCCGTAGCCAGAATCGAACCGCAATAAGATTCGTAAAGATCGGCACCCATACCTGCGACATCACCGACATTATCGCCGACATTATCAGCGATCGTAGCGGGATTTCTCGGGTCGTCTTCAGGAATGCCTGCTTCTACTTTTCCTACAAGATCGGCACCCACATCAGCGGCTTTTGTGAATATTCCGCCTCCAACCCTTGCAAATAAAGCCTGAGTTGACGCGCCCATACCGAATGTCAGCATTGTAGTAGTAATTATTATCATGTTATGTCCTGACGCATCGGCTGCTATAGGATAGAAATGATCCATTATAAGAAACCACAGAGATATGTCGAGAAGTCCCAATCCCACAACTACAAGTCCCATAACCGCGCCTGAACGGAAAGCTACTCTCAGACCGTCATTTAGGGACTTTTTAGCTGCCCATGCTGTTCTTGCAGAAGCGTAGGTTGCTGTTTTCATTCCGAAAAATCCTGCAAGGCCTGAGAAAAATCCGCCTGTTAGAAATGCAAACGGAACCCATGGATTCTGGATTTGAAGAACATAAGCCATTACCGCGAATATGCTGGCCATGACGACAAATACGATTGCAACTACTTTGTACTGCTGCTTTAAATATGCCATTGCACCGGCACGGACATGTGCCGCGATTTTTTTCATTTTGTCGGTTCCCTCATCCTCGGCAAGCAATTTCTTGTAGAAATAGAATGCAAAGATCAGCGCCAAAATTGAGCCTGCCGGAGCCAGCCAAAACAGATTATTGATCATTTTTTACCCTCACTTAATTATAGTTTTCCTCTTTTCAAGTTGACAAAAATAACAATTAAAATCAAAATAATCAATCCGATAATTGTTAAATATTTGCTGACTATATACGGTTTTGAAACATATTTGAATGTTATTTTATGATCGCCTTTTTCAAGTTCTATTGCTCTGAACGAAAGATCGGCTTTATATATTTCCAATTCCTTCCCCGACTGATCATAAGCATGCCAGTATGGAAAATAATTATCTGATATTACAACGAGACCGTTAGAATTCATTTTGACCTTTAATTCGATCTCATTTCCGATATATTCGTAGCTGAGAACTTCTCCGGGATCATCGGAGCTTTCAAATTTAAGTTTTGGCTCTTTTTCCAGAATGACCGTTGATCCGACATCAATATCACCCTTCAATCTGGTGACAATTTCGTCTTCGTCTTTGATGATCTCATAATTTGAGACGACAAAAGCTCTCTGCATATAATTCGGATTCGGCAGTATCTGTCCCTGAGCGTCTTTCGGCTGATACATCAAAAATCTTGTTCCGGGAAGGTTAATAAAATTATTGTTTGAATAGTCATTCAGATTTGAAAGCAGATTTTCGTCTGTGTTGACACCTTCTTCGTTGACTCCCCTGAATTTTCTGAACCATTTCAATTCATTATCATGAAATCCCGTCACGGTAGAAATTCCGTGGATCGGCAATTGATTGCTTCCGAACATATTTATATCAAGAACTCTGAAATATCCTTCCTTTTTCTCAAGTTCTCTCAACTGCTTAGTTAAGTCAATATCGGTGAATTTTATACCGAGTTCTTCTATTGAAACAGTTTTAATAAATTTTGAATCGATCCTGTATGCGTCTATGAAAAACAGGACCGATATGATCGTGATAAACGCAACTGAGTTGAATTTATTCTGTAAAAACAAATAAATTGAGACAAGTGAGCCTGTGATTAAAAATACCCCGATGACTATTCCAGACCTGATAACGCCTAAATATTCCGCATCGGGCAGTTTAGCGGGATTAAATATTGATTTATATAAGTCCATCAATCCTGATAAAGCAAATGATTTGATTATACCAATGATAAATATAGCTGATAAAATTATAAGAAGCTGTTTTTTGAATTTTTGAGGAACTCCGTTCTCTTTAAGCTGAATTATGTAGTCAATAAAAACGGCTGATACTGTAGCTAGGATGAATGACAGTAAAAAGAGTATCATTCCCTGTCCCCGGAACATCTTTACTCCCGGAATAATATTATATGCCAGCCTGAAGACAGGCGTATGGTCAACGAGCGAATAAAGAATTGTAAAAAGCCCGAATGATGAAAGGAAGATTATATCTTTCCTCAATCTGCCTCTGTAGAAAAATAATGCGAAAAATGTCAGGAAAAGTATTATAACGCCCGAATATTCACTGTTAAGTTTGAAGGCATTTCTGCCCCAGTAAGAATTTCCCCCTTCTTTCAATATTTTCTGCTGCTCCTCATAGGTCTTGACATGAGACATTCTGTTCTCACCGCAGAATTCTGGTACTACAAGAGACATCGCTTCTTCGGGATGCATTCCCCATGAAACTGCATGTTCGAATGAAGTTTTTGCTTCGGTACCTCTAATTGAAAATTCCTTCGAATAAATGTAAGGCGGTATAAGCTGAACGGCTCCGATCATCAGAGCGAGAATAATTCCTACCCAGAATAAACCGAATTTATTAAATGATCTTGAGACCGTTT